>CAYTJS010000046.1:9351-17521 GCA_964438115.1 uncultured Iamiaceae bacterium | reverse complement strand
AGCGGCCCGGGGTGGTGCCCCTGGGGGCCACGGCCACGGTGACCTGGCACGTGCGCAGCCGGCTGCGGCGCCGGGTGGGCGTGCTGGTGGCCGACGAGCTGGCGCCGTCGCTGCGCGCCGGCGACCGGCGCTTCCGGGTGCGCCTCGACCCGGCCGGCGAGGCCACGGCGTCGACCACCATCCGCCCGGCCCGCCGGGGTCGCTTCGAGCCCACCGAGGTCGTGGTCCGCGTCGACGGGCCCCTCGGCCTGATGTCCCGGCAGCGGCGGCGGGACCTGCCCGGGCTGCTGCGGGTGCACCCGCCGTTCCGCTCGCAGAAGGAGGCCGAGCTGCGCATCGACCGGGCCCGCCTGCTGGAGGTGGGGCTGCGGTCGGCCGCCGGCCGGGGGGGCGGCACCGAGTTCGACCAGCTCCGCGACTACGGCCCCGACGACGAGTTCCGCCGCATCGACTGGGCGGCCAGTGCCCGGGTCGACCGGCCGATCGTGCGCACCTACCGGGCCGAGCGCAACCAGACCGTGGTCGTGCTACTCGACAACGGCCGGGTGATGGCCGGCCAGGTCGACGACGTGCCCCGGGTCGAGCACGGCATGGACGCCGTGATGATGCTCACCGCCGTGGCCACCCGTCTCGGCGACCGGGCCGGTCTGGTCGCCTTCGACCACGAGGTGCGGGCGGTGGTGCCACCGGCCCACGGCCCGGCCCAGCTCGGCCGGGTGACCGAGGCCATGTACGAGCTGGAGCCCGCCCTGGCCGAGAGCGACTACCGGGGGGCCTTCGCCGAGACCCTGGCCCGCTTCCGGCGCCGGTCGTTGTTCGTGGTCCTCACCGACCTGGTCGAGCAGGCGGTGGGGGAGTTCCTGGCCCCCGCCCTGCCCCTGATCTGCGCCCGCCACCTGGTGCTCATCGGCGCCGTCTCGGACCCCGAGGTGCTGCGCTGGGCCCGGGCCGACCCCGACGGCCCCGGCGAGGCCTACCGCAAGGCGGCGGCGGTCGCCGCCCTGGCCGAGCGGGCTCGCACCACCGCCCGCCTGCAGGGCCTGGGGGCCACCGTGATCGACGCCCCACCCGGCCGCCTGGCCCTGCTCCTGGCCGACGCCTACCTGGCCGTCAAGGCGACGGGGCGGCTGTGAGCCCCACCGCGTCGGGCGGCCTCAGCCGCCCCAGGTGGGCGCCGGGGGGCCGAGGACGCCGGTGACGCCGCGGGCGGTGGCGGCCCGGCCCTGGACGACGATGTAGAGCAGGAAGGCGGCCTCGACGGCCACGCCGATGCCGACCCGCACCGCCGTGGGCAGGCCGCTGCCGGTCACGAAGCCCTCGATGGTGCCGGCGACGACGAAGGCCAGCACGAGGCCGAGCAGGATGACCACCGACCGCCGCCCCTCCTCGGCCAGGGCGTCGCGCCGGGTCCGGTCGCCGGGCGCGATGAGGGCCCACCCGAGCTGGAAGCCGGCCCCGCCGGCGATGACCACGGCGGTCAGCTCGAGCAGGCCGTGGGGCAGGATCAGCCCGAAGAAGCGGGGGGCCTCGCCGGCGGCGACGAAGAGCCCGGCCGCCACCCCGACGTTGGCCCCGTTGGTGGCCAGGATGTAGGCGGTGAACAGGCAGCCGAGGATTCCCACGGCGAAGGCCATGATCGCCACCCGGATGTTGTTGACGGTGACCTCGGTGGCGAACTGGGCGGCGGGCGCCGACGAGTAGTACGCCTCGAAGTCCTCCTCGAGGTAGGCCTCGCGCACGGCCTCGGGGGCGGTGGCGTCGAGGGCGGCGTCGGAGGTGCCGATCCAGGCACCCATCACCACGGCGGGCACGAGCAGGAAGAGGGCGGCGGCGACCATGGGCCGGCGGGCGTGCCAGAGGGCGGCGGGGAAGGTGTCGGCGAAGAACGTGCCCACGGCGGCCAGGGTCCGGGGCCGCTTGCCGTAGATCACGCCGTTGGCCTCGGCCACCACCCGGGTCAGGCGGGCGGTGAGGGCGGGGTCGTCGTAGGCCACCCGGGCGTGGGCCAGGTGGGCCGAGGTGCGCTGGTAGTCGGCCACCAGCAGCTCGACCTCGCCGGGGTGGAGGCGGCCGATGCTGCGGCGCGCCCGGCGGGTGCGGTCGGCCAGGGCCTCCCAGGTGGCCTGGTTGCGGTGGATGAAGCCGTCGATGTCCAGACCCCCGACGCTAGATGGCCCTACGCTGCCGAGTCGTGGACGGGGGAGCGCGGTGAGCGTCGTCACGCCGGAGGCCGTCCAACTGGAGTTCGAGACGGCCGGGGTCGCCACCCGGATGCTGGGGCTCCTGCTCGACCTGGTCCTCCAGTTCGTGGCGCTCGTCGCCCTCGGCACGGTCGTGGGGCTGGCGTCGCTGCCCGAGTCGGTGAGCGTCATCGTCGCCCTCGTCGGGATCGCCCTGATCGTCCTCGGCTACCCGATCATCAGCGAGACGCTGTGGAACGGGCGCACGGTGGGCAAGGCGGCCATGGGGCTGCGGGTGCGCACCCGCGAGGGCGCCCCCGAGCGCTTCCGCCACGCCGCCATCCGGGGCTTCCTCGGCCTGGTCGACTTCTGGCTGACCCTCGGCCTGGCCGCCACCCTGTCGGTGCTCTTCACCCGCGACAGCCAGCGCCTCGGCGACCTGGCCGCCGGGACCCTCGTCCTGCGGGAGCGCACGGCGAAGGCGGCGGCCACCTCGGTGCCGTACTCGTTCGTGCCCCCGCCGGGCTGGGAGCCCTACGCCGTCTCCCTCGACGTCTCGGCCATGACCGCCGAGCAGTACGGCATCGTGCGGGGCTACCTGGTGCGGGCCGGCGACCTCACCGTGGCCGCCCGCAATCAGCTCGCCCTGCGCCTGGCCGAGCCCCTCGCCGCCGTGCTCTCCCACGAGCCGCCGGCCGGCGTCCCCGCCGACCTGTTCCTGCGCTGCGCCGCTGCCGCCTACCAGCGCCGCCACGGCGGCCTCGACTGGAGCGCCCCCGGCGGGCGCTGAGCGTCCACCCGCCTCGCCTCTCGTCGGCTCTTCGGCTGACGCCTCATCGCACCGTGGTCGGCTCTTCGGCTGACGCCTCTCTCTCTGTTGTCGGCTCTTCGGCTGACGCCTCATCTCTCTGTTGTCGGCTCTTCGGCTGACGCCTCATCGCGGTGCGGGGCGGGTCCTGGCGCAGCTCCGTAGCCTGAACCGGGTGGGTCACGTGGGGTACCTGGACGGGGCCGCGTCGGCGCCGGTGCGGCCCGAGGCGCTGGCCGAGCTGACCCGGGTCCTCACCGAGCTGCCGGGGAACCCCTCGGGGGCCCACCGGGCCGCCCGGGCCGCCCGCCGGGAGCTGGACGATGCCCGCGACGTGCTGGCCGAGGCCCTGGGCTGCGGGCCCGGCGACGTGGTCTTCACCGCCGGCGGCACCGAGGCCGACAACCTGGCCGTGCTCGGCGTCCTCGACGCCCGGGGCGGTGTGGTCGTGTCCTCCGCCGTCGAGCACCCCGCCGTGCGGGACCCGGCCGCCCAGCGCGGAGGCCGGGTGGTGCCCGTGGACGGCGGCGGCCGGGTCGATCTCGACGCCCTGGCCGCCGTCCTCGACGACGAGGTCACCCTGGTGTCGGTGATGCTGGTCAACAACGAGGTCGGCACGATCCAGCCCCTCGACGAGGTGGTGGAGGTGGTGCGCCGGCACGCCCCGGTCGCCGTGGTCCACACCGACGCCGTGCAGGCCCTGCCCTGGGTCGACGTGGCCGGCGCCACCGCCGGGGCCGACCTGATCTCGGTCAGCGCCCACAAGTTCGGCGGCCCCAAGGGCGTGGGCGCCCTCGTCGTCCGCCCCGGGGTGGCGCTGGCCCCTCGGCTGGTGGGCGGCGGCCAGGAGCGGGCGCGCCGCAGCGGCACCCAGAACGTGGCCGGCATCGCCGCCATGGCCGCCGCCGCCCGGGTGACGGTGGCCGAGCGCCCCGTGGCCCTGCCCCGCACCACCGCCCTGCGGGACCGGCTGGCCGACGGCCTACTCGCCGCTGTGCCCGACACGGTGGAGACGGGCATCGTCGACGGCGACCGGTCGGGCCGGGCCGGGGGGCTGTGCCACCTGTGCGTCGCCGGGGTCGAGGCCGAGGCGCTGCTGTTCCTGCTCGACGAGGCGGGGATCTCGGCCTCGGCCGCCTCCTCCTGCGCCAGTGGGGCGGCCGAGCCGTCCCACGTGCTGTCGGCCATGGGCGTCCCCGTCGAGTGGGCCACGGGCTCACTGCGCCTGTCCCTGTCGTGGGCCAGCACCGACGCCGACGTCGACCTGGCCCTCACCGCCGTGCCCGCCGCCGTGGCCCGCCTGCGCCAGGCCGGTCGCCCGTGAAGGTGCTCGCCGCAGTGTCGGTCCGGGGCGGCTCGCCGCGCCGGGTGGTGCGTCCGTGAGGGTGCTCGCCGCAGCGCTGGCCTCGGGCGGCTCGCCGCGCCGGGTGGTGCGTCCGTGAGGGTGCTCGCCGCCATGAGCGGTGGGGTGGACTCGTCGGTGGCCGCCGCCCTGCTGCTCGACGCCGGCCACGACGTCGCCGGGGTGACGCTGCGCCTGTGGGGCGGCCCCGCCGACCAGGGCTGCTGTTCGGTGGCCGACGTCGACGACGCCCGGCGGGTGGCCGACCACCTCGGCATCGACCACCACGTGTTCAACTTCGGTCCGGACTTCGAGCGCGACGTCGTCACCCCCTACGTCGAGGCCCACGCCGCCGGCCGCACGCCGAACCCCTGCATCGAGTGCAACCGGCACCTCAAGTTCGACCGGCTCCTGGCCCGGGCCACGGCCCTCGGCTTCGAGGCCGTGGCCACCGGCCACCACGCCCGGCTGGTGACCCGTCCCGACGGCCGCCGCCGGGTGGCCCGGGGTGCCGACGGGCCCAAGGACCAGAGCTACGTGCTCCACATGCTCGACCAGGCCGCCCTGGCCCGGGTCCTGTTCCCCGTGGGGACGATGACCAAGGCCGACGTGCGGACCGAGGCGACCCGACGGGGCCTGCGCACCGCGGCCAAGCCCGACAGTCAGGACGTGTGCTTCATCGGGGCCGCCACCGGCCGCCGGGGCTTCCTGGGGGAGCGGCTGACCTTCACCCCGGCCCGGGTCGTCGACGGCGAGGGGAACCCGGTCGGCGCCGTCGACGCCGTCGAGCTGGTGACGGTGGGCCAGCGCCGGGGCCTCGGGCTGACCCCGGGTCCCGAGCCCCGCTTCGTCACCGCCGTCGACGTCCCCGCCGCCACGGTCACCGTCGGTCGTCGGGAGGACCTGCTCGACGACGGCCTGACCCTCGAACAGCCGGTGTGGGCCGACGGTCCCGTCGAGGGGCCGGTGATCGTCCAGTGCAGTGCCCACGGCGAGCCTCGACAGGGCCACCTGCGGGGCGGCGACCTGCGGTGGGACGCGCCGCAACCGCGGGTGGCGCCGGGTCAGAGCGTGGTGTTCTACGACGGCGACGAGGTGCTGGGCGGGGCCATCGCCGCTTGAGGCCAGGAGCGGTCGGGCGGGGTCCCGCGGCTCATTTGCGCCAGGCCTGGTGGAGGGTGAGGCGCTGCTGGGTGCTGTCGGGGCGGTCGTGGTGGGGTGGGTCCTGGCGGGTGCGGCGCTTCCAGCGGTTGTGGTGGTCGTCGACGCGGCGGGCGTTGGTGATGTCGGTGGTGCCGCCGTCCTGCCATTCGACGACGTGGTCGGTCTCGGTGTGGGTGCTGCTGCAGCCGCCGAGGAAGCAGCACCGCCGGTACTTGGCGCGGGTGGCGTCTGCCTGGGGATCGCTGTAGAGGCGGCGGCTGCGGCCGTAGTGGAGGATCTCGTCGTGGTCGTCGTCGAAGACGATGCGACGGAGTTCGCCGACGAACGAGGCGTGGAGGGCGGCGGCGGGGGCGATGGGGGTGCCGTCGTCGAGTTCGCAGAGCCCGGTGCCGGGCTCGGGGTCGTCGACGCCGGGGAGGCGGAGGCGGCGGGCGGCGGCGGCGGTGAGGGTGGCGAGGTCGGTGTGGATGGTGACGCAGGGGCGGCTGGTGAGGTGGCGGCCGGTGAGGGTGCGGGAGCGGTGGGCCATCTCGACCAGGGCGTCGTGGCGGCGTTGGGCGGGGGTGCGGGTGAGGTCGGCGGTGGTGGGGGTGCGGCCGAGCTGTTCTTCGAGGGCGGCCCACTCTTCGCGGAAGAGGCGGCGTTCGATGCGGTCCAGCTCGGCGGAGACGACCTCGTAGGAGAAGGGGTCGAGGGCGGCTTCGAGCCAGCCGGCGCCGTGGAGGGTGGTGGCCTTGTGGAGGGCCCGGTCGGCGAGCTGGCGGTCGAAGCGGTCGTCGGCGTCGCGGGGGTGGAGCTGGTCGGCGAAGGAGGTCACGTGGTGGGCGAAGTCGCGGTGCTGGCCCTCGGCGGCGGCGCGGGCGAGGAGCGGTTCGGCCTCGGCCCAGGCGGCGTGGTCGGCCTCGGTGTGGGCCCGGGCGAGGGTGTCGAGATGGTCGAGGGTGATGGTGCCGGCCTCGAGGGCGGCCTCGAAGTGGGGGAACCGGCCGATGACCCGGCCGAGGCGGGCGAGGCGTTCGGCGTGGTGGCGGGGGAGGTGATGACGGTGCTGGAGGTAGGCGCCGACGGAGCGGTAGCCGAGGGCCTGGTGCTCACGGGCGGTCTCGAAGGCCCGGGCGGCCTGGACGAGGGCGGCGTCGAGTTGGTTGCGGGCGGCCATGAGGTCGTCGATGACCTCGCCCAGGACGGCGGGGTGCTGATCGGCCCAGGAGGCCCCGGCCAGGGCGCCGGCGGCGGCCCGGGCGTTCTCGGCGTGTTGGGTGACGTGGGTCATGGGCTCCGCTCCTGATCCCGGCCCAAACGGCACCTGATTCCGTTGTCCTGGCCACGGGATCGGGTGCCAGAACGAGCGGGGGATCAGGCGACGGGGAGGCCGCGGTCGCGGGCGGCGGTGAGGAAGGCGCCGGGGCGGGTGGGGCTGACCAGGACGGCGGCGGCCTCGACGCTCTCCTCGGCGGCGGCGCCGGGGGTGCGGCGCACGAGGGTGGAGGGTTCCTGGAGGCGGAGCTCGACGACCAGGCCGCCGGCGCCGAGGGTCAGGTCCTCGGCGTCGGTGTCGACGGGGGCGGGGCCGACCGAGCGCAGGCCGGCGCGGGGCAGCAGCACGGGATCGGTGAGGGTGAGCGGGTCGGCCACCACCACGCCGCCGGGGACGAGCACCAGGAAGCGGCGGGCCAGTTGGTGCAGGGACCGGACCCCGAACCAGACCAGCGGGGCCCCGACGAGCACGGCGATGACGCCGCCCACCCACTGCCCGGCGGCGAGCAGCAGCGGACCGGTGGCCAGCCCGCCCAGGACCAGCACCACGGTCAGGGGGCCGGCGGCCAGGGCGACGGCGGGGGGCACCCGCAGGGGCATCCGTCGCTCGGGCCCGTAGGAGGAGCCGTCGACCAGGCGGGCGCCGACGGTCGGCCAGGCGCCGAGCACCACCACCACGGCGGCCACGACGGCGGCCACCAGGTCGGTGCCGCCGGGTCCGTCCCGTAGCGCAGCCCAGGCCACGACCGCCACCAACGCCGGGACGGCCAGGCGCAGCACGGTCAGCGACACGGCCCGGGGCACCAGCAGGGCGAGCAGCACCCCGGCCCAGGCGGCCCAGCAGCCGACGGCCAGCGTGACGGCGATGGGGGTGTCCAGGCCGTCGACGGCGCCCTCCACGGCGGGGCCGACGGTGAGGGGGACCGTCGCCCACGCCACGCGCAGACCGAGCAGGGCGTCGACGGGCACGCCCCGAGATTTGCCGATGACGGCCCCGTCTGGCTATTCACGGCCCCGTGGGGGACGTGCACGACGACGCCGGAACGGGAATCGAGCCGCTCGCCGACGGTGACTTCCCGGTCGTCACCGGGACGGCGACCGGCATCGGCAGCCTGCCCCACCGCGACCGTCGGGCCGCCGTCGACCTGGTGCTGCGGGCCCTGCCCCGCCTGCCCGCCGCTCCCACCCTGCCCACGGCCCACCCCGTCGAGGGGATGCTCGCCCAGGCCGCCTGGGGGCTGCGGGGCGTGCGGGTCGAGGCCGACGGCACCCGGACCGTCGACCCCCGGGCGCTCGAGCCGGCGGCCCCCTTCGTCGGGCCCGCCACCGTCGAGGGCCCCCCGTTCGCCACGCTCGAGGTCTTCCTCGACGCCGTCGCCGGCCGGCGGGCGCCCGTCAAGCTCCAGCTCACCGGGCCGG
>CAYTJS010000046.1:0-9251 GCA_964438115.1 uncultured Iamiaceae bacterium | reverse complement strand
CACCGGGCCGGCGCCCTGCCCGAGGTGGCCTTCGCCACCGCCGGGCGGGCCGTGCGCGAGCGGGTCGACGCCCTCCTCGCCGCCACCCGGGCCCGGGCCCCCGAGGCGCCCCTGGTCGTCCTGCTCGACGAGCCCGGCCTCACCGCCCAGGGCACGGCCCGCTTCCCGCTGGCCAACGAGGAGGTCATCCAGCTCCTCTCCGAGTCGCTGGCCTCGGTCGAGGTCGACGCCGTCAGCGGCGTCCACTGCTGCGGGCCCACGGACTGGTCCCTCGTCACCCAGGCCGGGCCTCGGCTCCTGTCGGTGCCCGTCGACGCCGGGCTGCTGGCCCACGCCGGCACCCTCGGCCGCTTCCTCGACCGCGACGGCTGGATCGCCTGGGGCGCGGTGCCCACCACCGAGCCGGTGGGCGAGACCGGCGAGGTCCTCTGGCGGCGCCTCTCCGACCTCTGGTGCGCCCTGGTGCGCGACGGCTGCGACGCCGCCCGCCTGCGCCGCCAGGCCCTCATCACCCCCGCCTGCGGCCTGGCCACCCACGGCCCCACCCAGGTGGACCACGTCCTGCGCCTCACCCGCGACCTCGGCCGCCGCGTCCTCGGCCAGGCCATCGGCGTGAAGCTCCAGGTCGGAGCCTGAGGGACGCCCCCACGGGCTTCACGCCGGCGGGCTGGGCTCGGGACCCGGCCCGCCCTGCGATGAGGCGTCAGCCGAAGAGCCCACGACACATCGTGAAGCTCCAGGTGGGAGCCTGAGTCCCTCGTCGCCGCCTTCGCGGCTCCTGCTGCCTACGGCAGCTTCCGCCCGCCTCCACTGAGCTGCTGCGCTTCGCTCCGCAGCCTTGTCGCCGGTCGCAGGGGCTGACGGCACAGTCGGCGAGGCTGTCGGGGGGCGCCGGTAGGTTGGCGGTGGTGAGCAGCGAGACGGACGAGGCCGCGGTCCGGGCGACGGAGCTGGAGGAGCAGATCCGGCTCCACAACCAGCGGTACTACGAGCAGGACGACCCGCTCGTCAGCGACGCCGACTACGACGCCCTGGTCCGGGAGCTGCGGGCCCTCTACGACGACCGCCCCGAGCTGCGGCCACCCGACTCGGCCCTCGACCCCGTCGGCGGCGCCCCCTCGGCCCTGTTCGCCCCCGTCGAGCACGCCGTGCGGATGATGTCGCTCGACAACGCCTTCGAGCTCGACGAGCTGCTGGCCTGGGGCGCTCGCCTCCACCGCCGGCTGGGCCAGGACGAGGACGCCGCCATCGACTACGTCTGCGAGCTGAAGATCGACGGCCTGGCCGTGTCCATCCGCTACGAGCAGGGCCGCTACGTGCAGGCCGCCACCCGGGGCAACGGCCGGGTCGGCGAGGACATCACCGCGAATGTGGCCACCCTCGACCAGGTCCCCGAGCGCCTGGGCGCCAACGCCCCCGCCGTGCTCGAGGTCCGGGGCGAGATCTACCTGCCCGTCTCGGAGTGGGAGAAGCTCAACCAGGCCCAGGAGGACCAGGGCCTGCCCCGCTACGTCAACCCCCGCAACACGGCGGCGGGCTCACTGCGTCAGAAGGACCCGGCCGTCACCGCCTCCCGCAAGCTCGCCCTCTGGAGCTACCAGCTGGGCCAGGTCGAGGGCGGCCCCGCCTTCACCAGCCACCACCAGACCCTCGAGTACCTGGAATCGCTGGGCCTGCCCGTCAACCCCAACATCCGGGTCCTGGGCGGCCTGGCTGAGGTCCACGAGTACTGCGAGTCCTGGCAGGACCACCGCCACGACCTCGACTACGAGATCGACGGCGTGGTGGTCAAGGTCGACGACCTGGCCATGCGGGAGGAGTTGGGGGCCACCGCCAAGGCCCCCCGCTGGGCCATCGCCTACAAGTTCCCGCCCGAGGAGCGCACCACCCTCCTGCGCGACATCCAGGTGTCGATCGGCCGCACCGGCAAGGCCACACCCTTCGCCGTGCTCGAGCCCGTCTTCGTCGGCGGCTCCACCGTCGGGGTGGCCACCCTGCACAACCAGGACCAGGTGGCGGCCAAGGACGTCCGCCCCGGCGACACCGTCATCGTGCGCAAGGCGGGCGACGTCATCCCCGAGGTCGTCGGCCCGGTGCGCGACCTGCGCCCGAAGGGCCTGGCCGAGTGGTCCTTCCCCACCACCTGCCCGGTGTGCGAGGGCCCCCTCGTGCGCCTCGAGGGCGAGAGCGACACCTTCTGCACCAACCTCGACTGCCCGGCCCAGGTGGCCGGACGCATCGAGCACTTCGCCTCACGCGGGGCCATGGACATCGAGGGCTTCGGCGAGCAGCGGGCCCAGCTCTTCACCGGCCTCGGCATCGTCGCCGACATCGGCGACCTCTACACGATCGACTGGGACCGGGTGCTGGGCCTCGAGGGCTTCGGCGAGATCGCCGTGCGCAACCTCCGGGCCGCCATCGAGGCCAGCCGGCAGCGCCCCCTGGCCAACCTGCTGGTGGGCCTGAACATCCGCCACCTGGGCGGGACCATGTCGGAGGTGCTGGCCGCCGGGTTGGGCTCCCTCGACCGCATCATGGCCGCCTCCGAGGAGGAGCTGGTCGCCGTCGACGGCGTGGGCCCGATCATCGCCCGCAGCGTCCACGAGTTCTTCCGCTCCGACGCCAACCGGGCGGTGGTCGAGAAGCTGCGGGCGGCCGGCCTCAACTTCGAGGGCCCCGAGCGCCCGACCGTCGAGCAGACCCTGGTCGGCAAGTCGGTGGTGGTGACCGGCACCCTCGACGGCTACACGCGGGAGGAGGTCGAGGACGCCATCAAGGCCCGGGGTGGCAAGGCCCCCGGCTCGGTGTCCAAGAAGACCACCGCCGTCGTCCTCGGCCGCGAGCCCGGCCAGGCCAAGGTCACCAAGGCCGAGGAGCTCGGCGTCCCCGTCATCGACGAGGCCGCCTTCACCCACCTCCTCGAGACGGGGGACCTGCCTTCTACGTGACGTTGAAGCACCAGGAGGCGGTGCGGGCGTTGTCCCTCGACTCCTCGAACCGCCAGGCGATCACGTTGGCGCAGTTCTCGCCGGCCAGGTACTCCTCGACCACCTTGCCCGGGCCGGGGGTGAAGAGCAGCTCACCGGTCGAGGCCAGGTTGTCGTCCTGCACCTGGTCCAGGGGGATCTCCTGGCCGTTCAGCACCAGCACCCCGGTCCACCCGGAGCGCAGGTCCACACCCATGGGCTCCTGGGCCAGGATCTCGGCGTTGCGGGGCGGGAGCAGCCGCTCGACCGGGCCCGACCCGCTGAGGGCGACGTCGCCGTCGGGGTCCCCCGTGTCGATCAGCGTCCCCGCCCACCAGAGGCCTCCGAGGAGGACCGCGACGATGAGGACGACGACGACCTTGCCGGTGGTGGACACCCCCCCAGTGTGGTGCCGCGAGCGGCGCGATCCCCACCGTTAGCCTCGGCGACCATGGCCCTGGCCCGCATGACCGACCAGCTCGGTCGCGTGCTGGCCGACCGCTACCGCCTCCTCGCCCCCATCGGGGCGGGGGCGTCGGCCCAGGTCTTCCTGGCCGAGGACACCCGGCTGCGGCGCCGGGTCGCCATCAAGCTGCTCCACGAGTCCTTCGCCGGCGACGCCGCCTTCATCCGGCGTTTCCGGGCCGAGGCCCAGGTCGCCGCCGGCCTGAACCACCCCAACGTCGTCGCCGTCTACGACTGGGGCGAGGACGAGGTCCCGTTCCTCGTCACCGAGTTCGTGGGCGGCGGCTCGCTGCGGGCCATGCTCGACCAGGGCCGGCGCCTGTCCATCGCCCAGGCCTGCGACGTGGGCATCCAGGCGGCCAAGGGCCTCGACCACGCCCACCGCCAGGGACTGGTCCACCGCGACCTCAAGCCCGCCAACCTCCTCTTCGGCGACGACGAGCGCCTCCGCATCGCCGACTTCGGCCTGGCCCGGGCCCTGGCCGACGCCGCCGTCACCGAGCCCTCCGGCGCCGTGGTGGGCACGGCCCGCTACGCCTCGCCCGAGCAGGCCCAGGGGCGCCCGCTGACCGGGGCCAGCGACGTCTACGCCCTGGCCCTGGTGCTCATCGAGTCGGTGACCGGCCACGTGCCCTTCTCGGTGGACTCGATGCTGGGCACCCTCATGGCCCGGGTCAGCGAGCCCATCCCGGTGTCCAGCCGCCTCGAGGTCCTGGCCCCGGTGCTCGAACGGGCGGGGGCCGTCGATCCCCGGGACCGGCCCGACGCCGCCACCCTGGCCGGGCTGCTCATCCGGGCGTCGGAGACCCTGGAGCGGCCCGAACCTCTGCCGCTGGCCGGGGCGCTGGTCCTGCCCGACGGCCCGGTCGACCTGGGCCGGGACCCGACCATGCTCCCCGGCCCCGGGGCGGGACCGGTCGAGCCGGCCGAGGCCCCCCGGACCGGGCCCGCCGAGCCGTCCCGCCGCGACGAGCGCCGGGCCCGCAAGGAGGCCCGCCGGGCCGCCCGCGGCGACCGCCGTCCGTCGACCCGGCGCCGCCTGGTCGTGGCCGCCGTGGCCGGTCTCGGCGTGGCCCTGCTCGTGGTCGGCGCCGTGCTGGCCACCGGCGTCTGGCGGCCGAGCCACGAGGTGCCCGAGGTGGCGGGCCAGCCCGTCGGCCGGGTCGACGCCCTGGTCGGCGACCTCGGCTTCGACGTCACCTACGTGGGGGTCCGCCAGAACGGCACCGTCGCCGGCCAGGTCCTGGCCCAGGACCCGGCGGCGGGGGAGGACCTGCGGGAGGGCGAGACCCTGACCCTCGAGGTCTCCCGCGGCCCCGAGCTGGTCACCGTCCCCGTCGACCGCCTCACCGGTCGGCCGGTCGCCGAGGCCACCGCCGCCCTCCGGCAGGCCGGCTTCGTCCCCGGAGCGGTGAGCGAGAAGTACAACGAGCTGGTCAACGCCGGCACCGTCCAGGCCGTCCCCCTGCCCTTCGACGAGGTGCCCCGGGGCAGCGCCGTCGACCTGGTCGTCTCGCTCGGCCCCCGGCCCCGGGTCGTGCCCGCCGACGCCGTCGGCCGTCCCTTCGACGAGGTCGCCGCCGAACTGGAAGGGCTGTCCCTCGTCGTGCAGCGGGTCGACGACCCCACCCTCGACGTGCCCGAGGGCACCGTCACCGCCGTCGAGCCCGGGCCGGGCAGCGAGGTGCCCCGCGACTCCACGGTCGTCGTGTCGGTGGCGGTGGCCCTGGTCGAGGTGCCCGACGTCACCGGTCTGAACGCCGTCCGGGCCGCCGAGGTGCTCGAGGACGAGGGCTTCACCGTCTCCCAGGTCATCGGCTCGCCCGCCCGCCGGGTGGTCAGCACCGACCCGGCGCCCGGCGACCTCGTGGCCCCGGGCACCGCCATCACCCTCACCACGGCGTAGCCGTCGCGCCGCCCCCCGGCGGGGCGACCATACACCAACCCGGGGCACCGCCACCCCTAGCGTTCGGGCTGCGAGCCGGGTCCGTTGGGGTGGTGCCGGTCGTGGCGATCCCCAGCCGCCACGGACGTTGCCACCCCAGCAGACCCGGTTCTGCGCGTGCGGGGCCTCGGTAGCCTCCGGCCGGTGACCCCGGAGCGACCACCCGACCTCGTCGTCGAGGCCCCCGGCGTCACCGAGGACAGCGCCGTGCCCTGGCCCCTGCTGCTGGGCCAGCGGGTCACGGCCAAGGCCGACGAGCGGGGCGTCTACCCGTGGCTGGTGCTGGCCACCACCCTCTTCGGGCTCCTCACCATCACCTTCACCATCACGATCCTGGCCGTCTCCATCCCGGGGATCGCCGAGGACCTAGAGACCAGCGAGAGCACCCTCACCTGGGTCATCACCGGCCCGCTGCTGGCCTTCGCCGTGGTCGGCCCCGCCGTGGGCAAGATCGGGGACCGTCGGGGCCACCGGCGGGTGTACCTGGCGGGCATGCTCGGCGGGGCCATCTTCGCCGCCCTGTCGGCGGTGGCCTGGGACGCCACCTCGCTCATCGTCTTCCGCATGCTGGGCGCCTCCATCGGCGCCGCCACCGGCCCGGCGTCGATGGCGCTCATCAACACCACGTTCCCCAAGGAGCGCCGGGCCCAGGCCATGGGCTTCTGGACGCTGGTGATGGCCGGCGGCCCGGTGCTGGGCGTGATCATCGGCGGGCCCATCGTCGAGCACTTCAGCTGGCGGGTGATCTTCATCGCCCAGACCCCCATCGCCCTGCTCGGGCTGTTCGTCGCCTTCATCCTCCTGCCCGACACCGAGCGCGAGGAGCGGCCGCCCTTCGACCTGGCCGGGACCGTGGTGCTGGCCCTGGCGGTGGGCAGCTTCCTGCTGGCCCTCAACCGGGGGCCGGAGATGGGCTGGTCCCACCCCCTGGTGGTGGGCGGGTTCGTGCTGGCCCCGCTCTTCGCCCTGACCTTCGTCCGGGTGGAGCGTCGGGCCCCCGACCCGTTGCTGCCCCTGCACTACCTGCGCCGCCGCAACGTCGGCCTGCCCCTGATCGTCGAGTACACGAACAACTTCGCCTACATGGGCGGGTTCATCCTCACCCCGCTGCTGCTCGACCAGGTCATGGGCTACGGAGAGACCCGGGCGGGGCTGTTGTCGATCGCCCGACCCCTGGCGTTCTCCATCGCCGGGCCGCTGGCCGGCTTCCTCACCGTGCGGGTGGGGGAGCGGCGGGCGGCGGTCACCGGGACCCTGGCCATCGTGGCCTCGATGGTCGGGCTGTCGGCGGTGTCGCCGGACAGCTCGGACCTGCTCATCATGGGTGCCCTGGCCCTGTCGGGCATCGGGGCGGGGGCGACCCTGCCCGCCATGGCCACGAGCATCGCCAACGCCGTGGCCGACCGCGACCTCGGCGTGATCGGGGCGTCCCAGCAGATGGTCTCCCAGCTGGGGGCGGTGACCGGCATCCAGATCCTGCAGACGGTGCAGGCCAGCCGCGAGCCGGTGGTGGGCGAGGTGGCGGCCTTCGGCCAGGCCTACCTCACCGGTGGGACGGTGGCCCTGGTCGGCACCCTCTGCGCCTGGGCGGTGCACAGCTCCCGCCACCCGGACGCGACGACGGCCCCCGACCGCTAGAGGGCCGAGGGCCGTCGCAGGACGCGGTCCCTACTCCGCGCGACTCATCAGGAGGAGATCACTCCGTGATCTCCGTGCTCGTCAGGAGGAGATCACTCCGTGATCTCCTGGATCCGGCCCTGGATCTCCTTCTGGAGCTCGACCTGGGCCGGGTCGGTCGGGGCCTGCTGCAGCAGCATCAGCTTGCTCATGTCGCCCTGGACCTTGACCTTGCCCGACATGAACGCCTGCATGGCCGCCTGCTGGTCACCGTCGACGGTGATGGCCTTGGCCGTGGCGTAGTCGGTGGTGACGGTGAGGTCGGCGTTCTCGAGGTGGCCGACCTCCATGACGGCCTCGCCACCGGAGGTGTCGAGGTGGCCGTTGAACGTGCCGTCGCCGAAGGGGACGTCGGTGACGACCTGGTTCATGCGCACGGCGTGCGCCGGGGGCACGGCCCGGTCGGCGAACTCGTCGCGGATGGCCTTCGCGGCCTCCATCCACTCGTCGGACAGGAACGGGTACTTGGCCACCGGGCCACCTCCAGGGGTTCGCTGTGGGCGGCCGAACCTAGTCCACTTGACCGCCGGGTCAAGTCCGGTGGCTAGCCTCGGCCCCGTGTCGGCCGCCACCCGCGAGGAACGCCTGGCGTCACGGCTGCGCAACCCCAAGTGGCAGCAGGTCCCGCTGTCCATCGACATGTCGGTGTGCATCAACTGCGACACCTGCATCCGCTGGTGCCCGCCGCAGTTCGGGGCCATCTTCAACCACGGCATCGACGTGGTGATCATCCCCGAGCTGTGCTCGGGCTGCGGCAAGTGCGTCGAGCCGTGCCCGGTGGACTGCATCCACGAGGACCCCGACTGGCGACCGGCGCCGGCCGACTGGTGGGAGGAACCCGAGAACGATGACCCCTACGCCTGACCTGCCCTCCTTCGGTGGCTGGCCCCCCGTCGGGGCCGACGTCATCCCGGGCGCCGAGCCCTGGTCGGCCGACGGCGGCCCCCACGGCGCCCTGGTCCTGCACGGGTTCACCGGGAACTGCGCCGGGGTGCGGCCGGTGGCCGAGGCCCTGCACGGCGCCGGCTTCGCCATCGAGATGCCGCTGCTGCCCGGCCACGGCACCGCCGTCGAGGACCTGGTCCCCACCACCTTCGACCAGTGGTACGAGGCCGCCGAGGAGGCCCTCGAGGCCCTGCAGGAGCGGGTCGACCGGGTGGTGGTGGCCGGCCTGTCCATGGGCGGGGCGCTGACCTGCGTGCTGGCCATGGAGCACCCCGAGGTGGCGGGCATCGCCTGCATCAACCCGGCGACCCAGGTCAACGACGAGATCCGGTCCACCGTCGAGCAGATGCTGGCGGCGGGCAGCGAGGTCATCCCGCCGGTCGGCTCCGACATCGCCCTCGAGGGGGCGACCGAGAACGCCTACCCCGCCACGCCGGTGGCGCCGCTGCTCACCATGTTCGAGGCCGCCGACCAGTTCGCCGCCCGCATCGACAAGATCACCTGCCCGACCCTGGTCCTCACCAGCCGCCAGGACCACGTCGTGCCCCCGTCCGACAGCGAGTTCCTGGTGGCCTCCGTCGCCGGCCCCGTCGAGCACGTCTGGCTGGAGCGCAGCTACCACGTGGCCACCATCGACCACGACGGGCCCGAGGTGGCCCGCCGCATCACCGAGTTCGCCCAGCGCGTCACCACCTGAGCGGCGGGAACCACCTGCCGGGGCGGGTGGGTCGGCCCCTACGATGCGGGCGTGCCCCGCATCTCCCGTGAGGACGTCGCGCACGTGGCCCGGCTGGCCCGGCTGTCGCTGACCGACGACGAGCTCACCACCTTCACCGACCAGCTCGGCGCCGTACTCGAGCACGCCGCCGACGTCGAGGCCCTCGACCTGGAGGGCGTCGAGCCCACCTCGCACCCCATCCCGCTGCGCAACGTCCTGCGCGACGACGTGGTGACGCCCGGCGCCGACCGCGACGAGGTCCTGGCCCAGGCCCCTGCCGTCGAGGACCACCAGTTCCGCGTCCCGCCGGTGCTGGGGGAGGCGCCGTGAGCGCCGTCGAGCTGGCCGCCGCCGTCCGGGCCGGTGAGCGCTCCGCCCGCGACGTGGTCGACGAGCACCTCGCCGTCATCGACGCCCGCGACGGCGAGCTGCACGCCTACAACCTGGTCCTGGCCGACCGGGCCCGGGCCGCGGCCGACGCCGTCGACGCCGCCGTGGCCGCCGGCGAGGACCCCGGACCACGGGCCGGGGTGCC
>CAYTJS010000045.1:0-17766 GCA_964438115.1 uncultured Iamiaceae bacterium | reverse complement strand
GCCGAGGAGGTCGACGACGAAGACGAGGGTGTCGGTGCCCTCGATGCCGGCGTCGGGGTTGCCGGTGGGGCCGTAGCCCAGGTCGGGGGGGATGACCAGCAGGACCTGGCTGCCGACGGTCTGGCCGACCAGGCCCTGGTCCCAGCCCTGGATCACGCTGCCCACCCCGATGGGGAACGACGCCGGCTCGCCCCGGTCCCACGACGAGTCGAACTGCTCGCCGCCCGGCCAGATGATGCCGGTGTAGTGGGCGGTGATGGTCTGGCCCGCCTCGACCTCGGGGCCGTCGCCCTCGATCAGGGTCTGCACCACCAGCTCCTCGGGCGCCGGGCCCTCGGGCAGGGTGATCGTCGGGGCGCCGTCCTCGGCCAGCTCGACGGTCGGCAGGCCCTCCTCGGGCTCGACCGGCGTGCCCTCGGCCCGGGTCAGCGGGACCGAGGCCTCGAGCACGTCGATCACGAACAGGACGGTGTCGTCGGCCTCGATGCCGGCATCGGGCAGGCCGCCCTGGGGCTGGAAGCCGTCCTGGGGAGCCACCGCGATCAGCACCCGGCTCCCCACCGGGGCGTCGAGCAGGCCGTTCACGATCCCGGGCAGGATCTGGCCCTGGTCCATGGTGATGCTGGGCGTGTCCTCGGACTCGAAGGAGTCGTCGAACTCCGTACCGTCTCGACCGATCACGGCGATGTTCTCGAAGGTCACGTTCATCCCCGCCTCGAGGGGCTCGCCGTCACCCTCGATCAGGATCCGCCGGTAGGTGGTGTCGGTGGCGAACGGTGACTCGAAGGTCATCGACGCCGACTCGCCGAACTCACCGTCGACCGTGATGGCGTCGAGGGCCTCATTGTCGGGCGCCGGCTCGCCCGCGGTGGCCGCGTCGGTGGCGGCCGTGGTGGTGGTCGTGTCGTCCCCACCACCGCCGTCGTCACCGCCGCAGGCGGCGACCAGGAGGGCGAGGGGCAGGAGCAGCAGCAGGGCGCGGCGCATGAGGGCCTTTCGGGTGGCGGGACGGCCCAGGATGCCAGCCCCGACCCCTGGACCGGCGTCACCCGGCCAGCAGGGCCCGCAGGCCGACGAGGTCGAGGCGGCAGAGGTGCCCACCCGAGAAGCGGTCATCCGCGGTCACCTGCCCCGGTGACCCGGCGGCCGGGGTCGCTGGTGATCGTCATCGGGCCTCCGGAGCCAACCGTAGGCTCGCGTCGTGTCGCCGCCCCTCGGAAGCACCGAGCGCCTCACGGTCCACGACCCCGACGAGGACGACGGCGACGACCTCCACACTGGCCCGCCGCGGCGGCTTCCGACGGGAGGGCTTCTCGCCCCGCTACCTCATGGTCGACGGCGACGGGCGCGACCACGAGCGCTGGGCCGTCACCCCCGAGGACCGCGACCCCTGAGCGGCACCATCGCCTCCTAGCCTCCTCAACCGTGCGGAGGTGGAGTCTGGCGCTGGTCGCGGGCGCCCTGGTAGCGGCGCTGGCGTCCGGGTCCGCCGCCCCCGCGCGCGCCACGGCGACGCCGGAGCCGCCCACGATGGGCTTCGTCGGCGACTCGATCCCGTTGCAGGCGTTCCGGCCCATCGGCCGGCTGATCCAGGCCGACCGTCGCATCGCCTTCAACCATGCCGGCCTCGGCTTCGAGGTCGACGACGTGCTGCCCCGCGTCCGTCAGGCCATGAACGGCGGCGACGTGCCCGACATCTTCGTGGTGTTCCTGGGCACGGCGCAGTCCCATTCCGACCCCCCGGCGGTGTGGGAGCGGGAGCTACGCCGGCTCCTCGACCTGGTGAGCCCACGGGTGGACTGCCTCCGGGTGTTCGAGATCGACGACGACCGCACCGGCTTCTACACCGCCCACGACCGCAACGCCCGGGCCTACAACCGCATCACCCGTCGCCTCACCGAGCGGTACGCCAACGCCGAGTGGTTCCACTACGAGGCCTGGGCCGCCCTGGCCGGGCCCGAGTACGAGCGCCCCGACATCCTCCACCACAACCTGGCGGGCCAGACCCAGGTGGCCCGGCTGATGCGCGACGCCACCAACAGCTGCGACCCCGCCCTCACCACCGGACCCTTCTGGGACGTCCCCGATCGGCACCCGGCGGCGGCGGCCATCGCCTGGCTGGGCACCAACCGCTTCACGCTCGGGTTCCCCAACCACACCTACCGGGCCCGCATCGGCACCTTCACCATCGACGCCACCCGGGGCGACCTCGTCGACATGGTGTGGCGGGTGAGCGGCCGCCCCGGCGGCTTCCCGGATGACCGCTGGACCGACAGCGGCCCGCCCTACGAGGCGCCGCTGCGTTGGGCCGATGCCCGCCGAGTGGGGCGGGGCTTCGCCGACGGCACCTATCGACCCCGGGCCCCGCTCACCCGGGCCGACGCCCTCGGCCTGCTCTACCGCCACCACCGCCTCGATCACCCCGCCGCCGACCTCCCCGACGACCCCTGGGCCGACGTCGACGGCGCGGCCTACCGTTGGGCGGCCGCCGAGAGCCTCTTCCCCGCCGGTGACGGCACGCTGCGCCCCGGTGCCGTGGTCTCGCGGGCGGCACTGGCCCGGCTCGTGTACGCCTACGCCGGCCCGGGCTGACGGGGCGGGTTGACCTTGTAGGTCAGCGTCCCCGTCGCCACCCGCGCCCCGGACGCCGAGGTCACGTCGGCGGCGCAGAACACGATCGAGCGGCCCCGCTGCTCGATCCAGCCCTCGGCCACGGCGTCCTCGCCGGCCAGGGCGCCCAGGTAGCTGATCGACATCCCCACGGTGAGGTACACCCAGCCCGGGCCGTAGGCCTGGCCGACGGCGGGCACCACCACGGTGTCGATCAGGGTGGCGATGGCCCCGCCGTGGACGACGCCGGCGGGCTGGTCCAACTCGGACCGGTGGGGCAGCCGCATCCGGCAGTAGTCGGTGCGGATCTCCTCGACGGTCAGACCGACGAGCGACGCGAAGTAGGTCCGGCCCTCCCACCGGCCGAAGGACGACCACCGTCCGACGACCTCGGGGTCCAGCGGGGCGAAGTCGGCGGCGCGCACCCGTCGAGCATGGCCGCCCGCCCGCCGACGACGCCACCGGGCAGACTGCAGGGGTGCGCCCCACTCGCGTCCTGCTCGCCACCGCCGTGGTGGCCCTCACCCTGGCCCTGACCACCGGCCCCGCCGCCGCCCACGGCGACGAAGGGGCCCTGGAGGTGGTCTCGGTGGAGCCCACCGCTGCCGGCGACGGTGTGGTCGCCACCGTGGCATTGACCTACCAGGGCGACGGCCACCCGGTCGACGCCGTCGGCGTGACCGCCACCGCCTCCCTCCCCGGCCGAGCCCCCCTCGCACCGGTGACCATGGGCTGGACCGGCGCCGGGGGCGGCTACCAGGCGACGCTGTTCCTGCCCGAGGCGGGCACCTGGACGCTCACCTTCACCGCCACCGAGCCCGCCGCCGAGACCTCGACGACCTACGCCTTCGAACCCCCGCCACCGACCACGGCGGCCCCCGCCACCAGCGCCGCCCCGACCACCTCGGTCACCCCCGAGGGCGGAGCCGAACTGGTCGAGGACGACACCGACGACGACGGCCCGCCCACCGCCCTGGTGGCCGGGGTCGTCGTGGCCGGCGTCGCCCTCACGGCCGGGGTCGTCGTGGCCCTCGTCCGTCGGCGGCGCGACGGCGACGTCGACCCCGGGCCGTGAAGAACGCGCGAAGATCCCGCCGCTCGGCGTGAAGACCGCGTGAAGGTCCTGGCCCGCCGTCGGGGACCGTGGTAGGGCGCCGACTGCACGCCAGCGTCCCCGACGCGGTAGAAACTCGGGCCGTGGCCGACAGCACCGCGGGGACGGGTGGGACCGACGCCCCCTCCGGGGACGACGCCAGCGGGAACGGCGACCACGGGAGCCACGTCAAGGGCAGCCTGGGGCTGTTGACCCTGGGGGCCCTCGGCGTCGTCTACGGCGACATCGGCACCAGCCCGCTCTATGCCGTGCGCGAGTCCTTCGGCCATCACGAGGCCGTCGGGGTGACCGAGGCCAACGTGCTCGGCCTGCTCTCGCTCATCACCTGGTCGCTGATCATCGTCATCACCATCAAGTACCTGGTGTTCGTCCTCCGGGCCGACAACGACGGTGAGGGTGGCATCCTCGCCATCACCTCGCTGGCCACCCCCAAGGGCAACCCGTCGCAACGGCGCTGGGCGCTCATCCTCCTCGGCCTGTTCGGGACCGCCCTGCTCTACGGCGACGGAATGATCACCCCGGCCATCTCGGTGCTCTCCGCCGTCGAGGGTCTGAAGGTGGCGTCACCGGGCATCGAGGACCTGGTCATCCCCATCGCCGTGGTCATCCTCATCGGCATCTTCTCGTTCCAGTTCCGGGGCACCGGGACGGTGGGCAAGCTCTTCGGCCCGGTGATGGTGGTGTGGTTCTCGGTGCTGGCCGTCCTGGGCATCACCCACATCGTCGACCAGCCCGACGTGTTCCGGGCCGTGAACCCCCTCTACGCCGTCGACTTCTTCGTCGACAACGGCCTCGAGGGCTACCTGGTCCTCGGCACCGTGTTCCTGGTCGTGACCGGGGGCGAGGCCCTCTACGCCGACATGGGGCACTTCGGTCGACCGCCCATCCGGGTCGGCTGGTTCCTCCTCGTGCTCCCGGCGCTGCTGCTCACCTACTTCGGGCAGGGCGCCCTGCTCCTCGAGGACCCCGCCGCCGCGGAGAACGTCTTCTACGACATGGCCCCCGACTGGTTCGTCCTGCCGCTGACGGCCCTCGCCACCTTCGCCACGATCATCGCCAGCCAGGCCCTCATCTCGGGCGTCTACTCGCTCACCATGCAGGCCATCCAACTCGACTACACGCCCCGCATGCTGATCCGGCACACCTCCGAGGACCAGATGGGCCAGATCTACCTGCCCACCATCAACTGGGCCCTCATGATCAGCTGCATCGCCCTGGTGCTCGGGTTCCGCAACTCGTCCAACCTGGCCGCCGCCTACGGCCTGGCCGTCACCGGCACGATGTTCATCACGACGGTGCTGTTCTACGTCGTCGCCCGCGAACGGTGGGGTTGGCCCAAGCGCAAGACCCTCGTCGTCTGCGCCCCATTCCTGGTGGTCGACCTGGCCTTCCTGGGCGCCAACCTGGTCAAGATCCCCGACGGCGGCTGGTTCCCGCTGGTCGTCGGCGCGTTGGTGTTCCTGCTCATGACCACCTGGCGCACCGGCCGGGTCCTCGTCGGCAAGCGGCTGCGGGCGGGCGAGCTGTCCCTCGACACGTTCATCAAGAGCCTGGGCAAGCAGAAGGTGACCCGGGTGCCGGGCACCGCCGTGTTCATGTACTCCCGTCCGGGCTCGACGCCGCCCGCCCTGTTGGCCAATCTCTTCCACAACCGGGTGCTGCACGAGAACGTGGTCATCCTGTCGGTGACCACCGAGGACCGGCCCCGGGTGCCCCCGGCCGAGCGGGAGCAGCTCATCGAGCACGGCCAGGGCTTCTTCTCGGTGCGACTGCGCTTCGGCTTCATGGAGGAACCCGACGTGCCCCACGCCCTGGGTCACGTCCTGTCCAACAAGGTCAGCTTCGACCCGTTGCACACCAGCTACTTCCTGGGCAAGGAGTCGGTGCGGCCCAGCCCCAACGAAGGCATGGCCCGCTGGCGGGAGCGCCTGTTCGCCCTCATGCACCGCAATGCCACGGGGGCGGCCAACTACTTCGGCCTGCCCCCCCAGCGCACCATCGAGCTGGGCCGCCAGGTCGACATCTGACCCGGCGGCCGGTACCGGCCTAGGCGGCCTTCTCGAGGATGTGGACGCCGCAGGCCGAGCCCAGCCCGATCACGTGGGCCAAGCCGACCTTGGCCCCCTCGATCTGACGGTCGCCGGCCTCGCCGCGGAGGTGGTGGCACACCTCCCAGATGTTGGCGATGCCGGTGGCGGCGATGGGGTGGCCCTTCGACTCGAGGCCGCCGGACACGTTCACCGGGGTCGAACCGTCACGCCAGGTGGCCCCCGACTCGAAGAAGTCGACGGCCTCACCCTCCTTGCAGAGCATGAGGTTGTCGTAGTGGACCAGCTCGGCGGTGGCGAAACAGTCGTGCAGCTCGACCAGGTCGAGGTCCTCGGGGGCGACGCCGGCCTGGGCGTAGGCCTGGGTGGCGGCCTGGCGGGTGAGGGTGTTCACGTCGGGCAGGACCTGGCAGGCCTCCTGCCAGGGGTCCGAGGTGAGGACCGAGGCCGAGACCTTCACGGCCCGGCGGCGCTGATCGGGGTCGAGGGTCTTGAGCTTGGCGTCGCTCACCACCACGGCGGCGGCGGCGCCGTCGCAGTTGGCCGAGCACATCGGCCGGGTGTTGGGGTAGGCGATCATGATGTCGCCCATGATCTCCTCGAGGGTCATCCGCTTCGTGTACGCGGCGAGGGGGTTCAACGTGGAGTGGGCGTGGTTCTTCTCGCTGATGCGGGCGAAGAGCTCGAAGCTGGTGCCGCCGTACTTGTAGCCGTACTCCATGCCGACCTGGGCGAAGACGCCGGGCATGATCTCGGTGCCGATGCGACCGTCGACGGCGGCCACGGCCCCGTAGCGACCCGACGGGGTCCACTCGTCCTTGTCGGCGGCGCGCGAGCCACCCGACAGGAGGCCGGCGCCGGCCAGCTTCTCGACGCCCACGGCCAGGCCCATGTCGCACTCACCGGCCTTCACGGCCATGATCGCGGTGCGCAGGGCGGTGGCCCCGGTGGCGCAGGCGTTGGCCACGTTGTAGACGGGGATGCCCGTCTGGCCGATCTGCTTCTGGAGCTGTTGGCCGATGCCGGCCTGGGCGTACATGAGGTTGCCGGCGGCCAGCACCCCCATGTCGGCCATGGTCACGCCGCCGTCGGCCAGGGCGCCCAGGGCGGCCTCCGAGGCCAGGTCGATGAGGTCGTCGTCCGGCCGCTTGCCGAACTTGGTCATGGTGATCCCGAGGATCCAGACGTCGCCGCTGCTCATTACGCACCCTCCACGGGCTCGAAGCCGAAGTTGACCGCCGTCGTCCCGGCGCTGTCCTCGCCGACCGGGACCGTCGTGAGCCGCACCTTCATCCCCAGCGTGACGTGCTCGGGATCGGGCTCGACGTTGACCACGTTGCCCCGCACGCTCGTGCCGTCGCAGTCGACGATCCCGGCCACGAACGGCACGGGGATCCCCGGAGCGGCGAAGGACACGATGGTGAAGGACCGCAGCACCCCCTCGGTGGCGACGTCCGCCTTGCGGAACTCGGTGCCCGAGCACGACGCGCACGCGTTGCGGCGGTCGAAGAAGCGGGCACCGCAGGCGGTGCACTCGTTGGCGACCAGATGGGGCTCGGGCTCGAGCACCAGGTAGTCGACGAAGGGGATCTGCTGGCTCACGGTCGATGAGTCTCGCGCGTCCGGTCGGGGGGGCGGCAATGCCGTGGTGGTGCCGGGCGGCGGGTCGGGCAAGATGGGGCCGTGCTGACGCGACGGGAGCCCCCGAGTCGCCATGTCGTGGCGTCGTCGCTCCCTCGCGCCCGCCCGCGCCGCTGACCGGGGCCAACCCCTCGCGGCCCTGGCCGTCAACAGCACCACCAGCCTGGTGGCCGGGCTCTTCCTGGGCGCCATGGTCCCCACCTTCGAGCGCCTGTCCGGCCTCCTCGTCCTGGTGCCCGCCGCCATCGGTCTGCGGGGCAACGTCTTCTCCGCCTTCGGCAGCCGCCTGAGCACGGCGGTGCACACCGGCACCTTCGTGGCGTCCCGGCGGCGGGGCACCGTGGTGGTCGAGAACGTCCTGGCCGCGCTGGCCCTGACCTCCGGCGTGTCCCTGGTCCTGGCCGCTGCCGCCTGGGTCGTGACCGGGTTGGTCCTACCCGGGGCCCCCGCCCCGGTGCTCGACCTGGTCACCATCTCGGTCGTCGGGGGCCTGGGCGCCAGCCTCGTGGTGCTGGCCGCCACCGTCGCCCTCGCCGTGCTCGCCGCCGCCCGGGACTGGGACCTCGACGACCTCGTGGCCCCGGTGGTCTCCACGCTGGGCGACGTGCTCACCCTGCCCGCCCTCTGGTTGGCCACCCACCTGGTGGGTCATGGCCGGGCCTCGACCGGACTCGGCGTGGTCGTCGTCGGGGCGACGGCGGTGGCCACCGTCGGAGGGCTGACCAGCCGCCACCGCCTCCAGCGGGAGGTGTGCCGGCAGTCGGCGCCGGTGCTGGTCCTGGCCGGGCTGGCCAGCCTGGCCGCCGGCCTCGTCATCGAGCACCGGCTGGCCGATCTCGGCGCCGCCACCGTGGTGCTGGTCCTCCTGCCCGCCTTCGTCTCGAGCGCCGGGGCGCTGGGCGGGATCGTGGCCGCCCGCACCGCCACGGCGCTGCACCTGGGCACCCGGCGGGTGGGCTGGTGGCCCGACCACGGGGCCCGCCAGGACCTGGCCCGGGCGGCCGTGCTGGCCGTCCCGGTGCTGGCCTACGACGCGCTCGGCGCCCAGCTCCTGGCCGGCACCCTCGACGGCGACGACACCGGCCTGGTCCGCCTCGCCGTCGTCACCGCCGGCGCCGGCCTGGTGGCGGTCGGCTACGCCCTCGGCGCCGCCCACGTGAGCGGGGTCACCGCCGTGCGCCTGCGCCTCGACCCCGACACGGTGGGCATCCCCGCGGTGACCTCGACGGTCGACCTGGTGGGGGCCCTGGCCCTCACCACCACCGCCGTGGCCCTGGGCCTCGTCGCCTGATCAGCCGGGAGTCGGGACGACGGCCTCGGGGGCCGGGGTCTCGAGGACGGGGGTGGCCGGTGGGGTCGTGGTCGCCGAGGGGTCGGGGTGGGACCAGGCGTCGTAGGTGACGAGACCGACGGCCAGGCCGACCAGGACGGCGACGACCGGGAGGGCGACGAGGACGACCCGCAGCCAGGTCGGATGGTGCTCGTCCGCCGCCGCCATCAGCTCCGGTCCAGGACCTGGTGCCTGGCGTCGGTGTACTCGGCGTCGGTCAGGTCCCCCGAGCGGTGGAGCCGGGCCAGGCGCTCGAGTCGGCGGGCCAGGTCGTCGTCGACGCCTGCGGGCACCAGGGTGACCTCGAGCCCCGGGGTCGGAGCCACCCGCAGGCCCGACGGGGTCGGCTCGGCGGGGGCGGCCCGGCCGTCACCGACCACGCTGGTCAGCAGGGCCCGTCGGTCGTCGAGGGCCACCAGGGCGACGGGGCCGATGGCCATGGCGAGGAACACCACACCACAGAGCAAGAAGCCGTAGGCCTGGGGCTCGGCGGCGGCGGCCCGCAGGAACTGGATGCCCAGCGAGCCGAAGAGGGCGGGCCAGGCCCACAGGACGAGCTGCGGGCTGCCGGGGGGACGACGCAGGGCGTACAGCCCGAGGCCGGCCAGGCCGAGGAAGATGCCCGCCGGCGCCATCCAGGCCCCCTGCGGGCACGGCGAGGCGATCTCGTAGGGACCGCCGCTGCCGCAACTCCCGCCCTGGGCCATGACGGCGGCACCGACCAGGTTCAACCAGGTGAGGCCGACCACGACGAGGGCCAGCCCGAGGGCGGACACCACGCCCCTCCCGACGACCCTTCCCCTCGTCATCGGGCGGAGACTAGTCAGCCGCCCCGGCCTCGACCGCGGTCAGGTCGGCGGCCACCACGACCTCGCCGGCGAATCCCTCGGCCGCCTCGGCGGCCCATTCGTCCTCGGTCCCCGGCGGCGGTGCCGGCACCAGGTGGGTGAGCACGAGGGTGCCCACGCCACCCCGGCTCGCCGTGTCGGCCGCCTGCTGGAGGTCGGAGTGGTAGTCGAGGATGTCCTGCAGCCGGGGCAGGGGCACGGCCTCGACCATCGAGCGCCGGATCACCGTCTGGACGTAGACGTCGGCCCCGGCGACCAGCCGGTCGAGGCCCTCACACGGAACCGTGTCACCGGCCAGTGCCGCCACGGCCCCGTCGTGTTCGATGCGATAGCCCACGGTCGGGTGCACCGGCTTGTGGTCGGTCGGGGCGGCCACCACCCGCACCCCACCCTCGTCCAGGGCGACCCCGTCGTGGACCTCGGTCACCTCGACGACGGGCCGCCAGCTGAGGTCCTCGTGGTGGGCCAGGCGGTAGCCGACGTCCTCCCCCAGCATGGCGAGCGTGGCATCGACGAAGGCCCGGGTCCCCGGCGGGCCGATGACCCGCAGCGGGGTCGGGGCGAACGTGCCGATCCAGTGCGTCGTCACCACGTCGTTGAAGTCGGTCACGTGGTCGGAGTGGAGGTGGGTGAGCAGGACGGCCGAGAGCATCCCCGGCCCCACTCCGGCGGCGGCCAGGCGCATCAACACCCCGCGACCGCAGTCGACCAGCAGCGTGTGGCCGCCGGCCTGGACGAGGGTGGCCGCCCCGGCCCGGTTCGGGTCGGGCAGCGGGCTGCCGGTGCCCAACGTGGTGATCCTCATGGCATGCAGCCTGACACAACCGCGTCCGCTAGGAATCCGGGCGTGAGCGACACCATCGAGGCCGTGCTGTGGGACGTCGGCGGCGTCTTCCTGCCCTCCCCGTTCCACCACATGGCCGACGCCGGGACCGAGGCCGGCCTCGACGGGGCCCAGCTCGTCGAGCTGGTCTTCGGGCCGTACCACGAGGACACCGACCACCCCTGGCACCGGTTGGAGCGGGGGGAGCTGACCTTCGACCAGTGCAACGAGGCGCTCAAGGCCCACGCTGCCGCCGAAGGCCTCGACGTGGACCCGATGGCCCTGCTGCTGGGCATGGGCGGCTCCGGTCGGAGCATGGCCATCGTCCGCGAGGACGTGGTGGCCGCCGCCGTCGACGCCCGGGCCCGCGGCTACCGGGCCGCCATCGTCACCAACAACATCCGTGAGTTCAGCGAGGGCTGGCGCTCGCTCTTCGACGTCGAGGCCGTGGCCGAGGTGGTCGTCGACTCCTGCGAGGTCGGTGTGCGCAAGCCCGACCCCGCCATCTTCTCCCTGGCCCTCGACCGCCTGGGCGGGATCGCCCCCGACCGGGCGGTGTTCCTCGACGACGCCCCCGGCAACGTCGAGGCGGCCCGGGCCCTGGGCATCCACGCCATCCTCGTCGGCGCCGACCACACCGAGGCTCTCGCCGAGCTCGACACCCTGCTGTCCTGATCGAAATTGCGTCGTTCTGTTGCGCCCAGCGCAACGAATCGACGCAATTTCGGTGGGGGTGGGGGTGCGAGTGGGGGCGGGGATGCGAGTCGGCTCAGGCGCGGACGGGGAGGGACGACAGGCCGCGGAGGGTGATGCGGCCGTTGCGGACGGGGTCGGCGGCCAGTTCGAGGTCGGGGAAGCGGCGCACGATCGAGCCCAGGGCCACCTGGCCCTCGAGACGGGCCAGCGCCGCCCCCAGGCAGAAGTGGATCCCGCTGCCGAAGGCCACGTGCTGATTGCCGTCGGACCGGCCCAGGTCGACCCGGTCGGCGGTGGGGCCCCACTTGGCCGGGTCCCGGTTGGCCGAGGCCAGGCTCGTCATCACGAAGGTCCCGGCGGGCACGACCGTGCCGTCGCCCAGGTCCGTGTCACGCATGGTGATGCGCCGCGAGAGCTGCACCGGCGAGTCGTAGCGCAGCAGCTCGTCGACGGCGTCGGCGTCGAGGGCGGGATCCGCGTGCCAGCGGCGGTACTCGTCGGGGTGGCGCAGGAGGGCGAGCAGCCCGTTACCGATGAGGTTCACCGTGGTCTCGTGACCGGCGATGTAGAGGAGCACCACCTGGTCGCGCAGCTCCTCGGGGGTCATCCGGTCACCGTCCTCCTCGGCGTCGATGAGGGCCGTGAAGAGGTCGTCGGCGGGGTGCTCGCGCTTCCAGGCCGTCACCTCGGCCAGGTACTCGACCATCGCGTCGCTGGCCACGAAGGCGGCCCGCACCTCGTCGGGCCCCACGATGGGGTCGAGCGTCTTGGTCAGGGCCTGGGACCACTCGCGGATCTGGTCGCGGTCGCCCTCGGGCATGCCCAACAGCTCGCTGATGACCTGGAACGGCAGCGGGAAGGCCAGCTCGTCGATCACGTCCCAGTCCGAGCCGGCGACCCGGTCGAGGGTCTGGTCGACCAGCTCCTGCACCCGGGGCCGGAGCCCCTCGATGCGACGCACGGTGAAGGCCTTGGACACCAGCTTGCGGAGCCGGGTGTGGTCGGGCGGGTCCAGGTTGAGGATGCCCCGCCGGCCCCGCCGGGTCCGGTCCTCGCCGCCGACCTCGGTCATGATCTGCTCGAACATCTGCTCGCGCAGCGACACCAGGCCGCTCGAGATGTTGTCGTCCTCGACGGACGTGGCGGGGTTGCGCAGCAGGGCGAAGACGTCGTCGTAGCGGGACAGGACCCAGATCCCGAGGGGGCTCTCGTGGACCGGGTCCTCCTCCCGCAGCCGGGCCAGCTGGGGGTAGGGGTCGTCGAGGTACCCCGGCTCCAGGGGGTTGAAGAACACCGGCTCGGTCACGGGCTGCTCCGCCATGGCCCACCACCGTACGCTCGACACCGTGGCCGGACCGCCCTGTGACCCCGACGTGCTCGACACCGCCGTGGCCCTGGCCCGGCTGGCGGGGGCGTCGACCCTGCCCCTCTTCCGCTCCGTCGAGCTGGAGGTCGAGCACAAGCACGACGACACCCCGGTCACCCAGGCCGACCGGGGGGCCGAGCGGCTGCTGCGCGAGGAGCTCGAGGCCCGCTTCCCCGAGGACGCCATCCTCGGTGAGGAGGAGGACGACAAGGCGGGCACGTCGGGACGGACCTGGATCATCGACCCCATCGACGGCACCAAGGCCTTCACCCACGGCGTCCCCCTGTACTCGACCCTGCTGGCCGCGGTCGACGAGCACGGTCCCCTGCTCGGGGTCATCTGCCTGCCCGCCCTGCCCGAGACGGTCTGGGCCGGTCGGGGTCGGGGATGCTTCCTCGAGGACGAGCGCTGCCACGTGAGTGAGCGCGCCACCGTCGACGGGGCCTACGTGTGCGCCTCGGCCCTGCGCAACTGGCCCACCGGGGCCCTCGACGCCACCCACGCCGCCGGGGCCTTCGTCCGCACCTGGGGCGACGCCTACGGCTACGCCCTGGTCGCCACCGGGCGGGTCGAGGCCATGGTCGACCACCAGGCCGCCGTCTGGGACATCGCCCCGATGGCGGTGATCATCGCCGAGGCGGGCGGCCGCTTCTCCGACCTGGCCGGCACCCCCACCATCGACGGGGGCAGCGGCCTGGCCACCAACGGCCGCCTCCACGACGAGTTCCTGTCGCTCCTCGCCCCCACCGACATTGCGTGAGTTGGTCAGCCGTGGAGGGACCGGCTGACGCAATTTCGGTGGGGGGGCTGACCGCCGCCGAGGTCGAGGACCGGCGGCGGCACGGGTTGGGCAACGACCTGCCCGCCACCAGCACCCGCTCGATCGGCCGGATCCTCCGGGCCAACCTCCTCACCCGGTTCAACCTGCTGTTGGGCGGGCTGCTCGCCGTCATCCTCGTGGTCGGGCCGATCAACGACGCCCTCTTCGGCGGGGTGCTGGTGGCCAACGCCCTCATCGGCATCACCCAGGAGGTGCGGGCCAAGCGCACCCTCGACCGGCTGACCATCCTGTCGGCCCCCCGGGCCCGCGTTCGCCGCGACGGGGTCACCACCGAGGTCGCGGTGGGCGAGGTGGTGCTGGACGACCTCCTCGAGCTGCGGGCGGGCGACCAGGTCGTGGTCGACGCCGAGGTGGTGGCCACCCAGGGACTCGAGGTGGACGAGTCCCTGCTCACCGGCGAGTCCGATCCGGTGCTGAAGGCGGTGGGCGACACCGTCCTGTCCGGCAGCTTCGTCGCCGCCGGCGACGGCCGGGCCCGGGCGTCCCGGGTCGGGGCCGAGGCCTACGCCGCCCAGCTGGCGGCCGACGCCCGCCGGTTCACCCTGGCGACCAGCGAACTGCGCTCCGGGATCGACCGGATCATCCAGCTGGTGAGTTGGGCGATGGGGCCCACCGCCGTCCTCCTGCTCGTCAGCCAGCTGCGGGCCAGCGAGGGTTGGCGGGAGGCGGCGGCGGGCACGGTGGCCGGCGTGGTGGCCATGGTCCCCGAGGGCCTCGTGCTGCTGACGAGCATGGCCTTCGCCGCCGGTGTCGTCCGCCTCGGTCGGCGCCAGGCCCTGGTGCAGGAACTGGCCGCCGTCGAGACCCTGGCCCGGGTCGACGTGCTCTGCCTCGACAAGACCGGCACCATCACCGAGGGGGACCTGGCGCTGCTGGCCGTCGTGCCGCTCACGGGCGCCGACCACCGGGAGGCCCGGCGGGCCCTGGCCACCCTCGTCGACGCCGAGGCCAACCCGAACGCCACCCTTCGGGCGGTGGCCGCCGGCCTCGCCGCCGAGGAGGCCCCCGTCGACCCGGAGGCGGCGACCGGCACCGTCCCGTTCTCCTCCGCCCGCAAGTGGAGCGGGGTCACCACCGCCGACGGCCGGTCCTGGCTGCTGGGGGCACCCGAGGTCCTCACCGACCGCCCCGAGGTCCTGGCCGCCGTGGCCGACCACGCCGGGGCGGGGGCCCGGGTGGTGCTGCTGGCCGGGTCGGGCGCGCCGATCAGCGCCGAGGCCCTCCCCCCCGACCTCGGGCCGTTGGCCCTCGTGGTCCTGGCCGACCAGCCCCGCCCCGACGCCGCCGAGACCCTGGCCTGGTTCGCCGACCAGGGCGTCACCCTCAAGGTGATCTCGGGCGACAACCCGGTGACGGTCGCCGCCGTGGCCCGGCAGGCGGGCCTGGAGGGCGCCGACGCCGCCGTCGACGCCCGCGACCTGCCCGACGACGAGGCGGTTCTGGCCGCCGCCCTCGAGACCCACACCGTCTTCGGTCGGGTGCAGCCCCACCAGAAGCGGGCCATGGTCCACGCCCTGCAGGGCGCCGGTCACACCGTGGCCATGACCGGCGACGGGGTGAACGACGTGCTGGCCCTGAAGGACGCCGACATGGGCATCGCCATGGGCTCGGGGTCCTCGGCCTCGCGGGCCGCGGCCCAACTGGTGCTGCTCGACGGCCGGTTCGCCTCCCTGCCCGCCGTGGTGGCCGAGGGCCGTCGGGTCATCAACAACGTCGAGCGGGTGGCCAACCTCTTCCTGGTCAAGACCACCTACTCGATGCTGTTGGCCCTCGCCGTGGGGGTGGCCCACGTGCCCTTCCCGTTCCTGCCCCGCCACCTCACCCTGGTGGGCAGCCTGACCATCGGCATCCCGTCGTTCTTCCTGGCCCTGGCCCCCAACGACCGCCGGGCCGTCCCCGGCTTCGTGCCCCGGGTGCTGCGCTTCGCCGTGCCCGCCGGCACCCTCGCCGCCACCGTCACCTTCGTCGGCTACGCGGTGGCCCGCGGGCCGCTCGCCCTGCCCCTCGACGAGGCCCGGACCACGGCCGCGTTCATCCTGCTCGGCGCCGGCCTGCTCGTGCTCGTGCGGCTTGCCCAGCCCCTCACCGCCTGGCGCCTCGGCCTGGTGCTGGCCATGGTCGGCGCCTTCGTGACGGTCCTGCTGGTGCCGCCCCTGCAGGACTTCTTCGCCCTCGAGCTGCCGGGGCCGCGGGGCCTGGCCCTGGCTGCGACCCTGGTCACCGTCTTCGAGGGGGCCTGGCGGCTGCTCCGGCGCCGTCTGCCCGCCCTCCGCGTCGGCGAGGCCGTCACCGACCAGGGGTAGCCTGGCCCGGTCAGCCCGGAGGGGGCTGAGAGGAACCCGTGGACATCGACGATCGGAAGCGCCATGCGCTCTACCGGCAGCTCGAGACCGTGCTCGGCCCGGACCATGCGGACACGATGATGGCCCTGCTCCCGCCGGTGGGCTGGGCCGACGTGGCCACCAAGACCGATCTCGCCGCCCTCGAGGGTCGCCTCGGCGCCCGCATCGACGGGCTCGAAACCAGACTCGATGCCCGCATCGACCGCCTCGAGGCGCGCACCGACGCGCTCGAGACCAGCCTCCACGCCCGCATCGACGGGCTCGAAACCGGACTCGGCGCCCGCATCGACGGGCTCGAAACCGGCGTCGGCCGACAGCTGGCCGAGCTCCGGGCCGAGTTCCACCAGGCCCTGCGTCACCAGGTGTGGGCCATCCTCGGTGTCCTCGTCGTGGCCATCGCCGTGAGCGAGGCCCTGGGCCGTCTCACCTGACCCGGATCGACGTCGGGGCGCTCCGGCTCAGCGGTACTCGGGGTTCGGGAAGTCAAAGCGGCAGCCCGCGTCCCAGGCGGCGCGCTGGTTGCCGTGGGCGGGGATGCCGCCGGCGTCCTTCAGCATCCGGGCCAGGTGCAGCAGGTTCCAGGTCATGAAGGTGGTGTTGCGGTTGGTGAAGTCGTTCTCGGGGCCGCCCGAGCCGGGGTCGAGGTACGACGGGCCGGGTCCGGCCTCGCCGATCCAGCCGGCGTCGGCCTGGGGCGGGATCACATAGCCAAGGTGCTGCAGGGAGTAGAGGACGTTCATGGCGCAGTGCTTGGCGCCGTCCTCGTTGCCGGTGACCAGACACCCCCCCACCCGGCCGTAGTAGGCGTACTGGCCCTCGTCGTTGAGCAGGTGGGAATTGCCGTAGAGGCGCTCGATGACCTTGGTGCACACCGAGGACTTCTCCCCCAGCCAGATGGGGGTGCAGAGCACGAGGATGTCGGCGGCCATCACCCGCTCGAAGAGCCCCGGCCACTCGTCGGCGTCCCACCCGTGCCCGGTCATGTCGGGCCACACCCCGGTGGCGATGTCGTGGTCGATGGCCCGCACCACGTCGGTGGTGACCCCGTTGGCCTCCATGATCGCCAAGGCCACGTCGGCCAGGCCCTGGGTGTGGGACGGCTCCGGGGAGCGCTTCAGCGTGCAGTTGACGAACAGCGCCGTCAGGTCGGAGTAGTCGACGTCGATGGGATCGCTCATGGTCGTTCCGTCCCCGCCGGCCCGTCGGCGTTACACGCGTAACGCCGGGCCCGCTCCGGGGACGACACGGCATGACCGAACCACACTGGCACCGGGTGGCCGGGCCCGACGACCTCGACGACGGCCGGGTGACGACGGTGCCGGCCGGTCACCGGGCCGTCTGCCTGACCCGCTGCGGGGACACCTACGGCGCCCTCGACAACGCCTGCCCGCACCAGGGCGGCCCCCTCGGCGAGGGCAGCATCGAGAACGGGTGGCTGCGCTGCCCCTGGCACGGCTACGACTACGACCCGGTCACCGGACAGCCCCCGCCGGGCTTCACCGACGCCCCCGAGGCCTTCCCCGTCGAGGTCCGGACCGACGGGGTGTACGTCGCCGTGCCCGAGGAGCCCACCCCCGAGCGCACGGTCAGCGACGTGATGGTGGACACGATGGTCGCCTGGGGCGTGACCCACGTCTTCGGGATGGTGGGTCACTCCAACCTCGGCTTCGCCGACGCCCTACGACGGGCCGAGGAGCGGGGGGACCTCACCTTCGTCGGCATCCGCCACGAGGGGGCCGCCGCCTTCGCCGCTGCGGCCTACGGCAAGCTGACCGGCCGCCCCGGGGCCTGTTTCGCCATCGCCGGCCCCGGCTCGACCAACCTGCTCACCGGCCTCTACGACGCCAAGGTCGACCGGGCCCCGGTGCTGGCCCTCTCCGGTCAGGTCCCGTCCAAGGCCCTCGGCCGGGGCGCCTTCCAGGACCTCGACCTGACCGCCGCCTTCGCCGACGTGGCCGCCACCACCACGACCGTCCTGGCCGGCAGCGACCACGCCGAACTGACCACCCTCGCCCTCAAGCGGGCCGTGGTCGACCGGACCGTGACCCACCTGGTCCTGCCCGACGAGGTCCAGGTCCAGCCCGCGCCGGATGCCCCGGCCGGGGGC
>CAYTJS010000044.1:3820-18101 GCA_964438115.1 uncultured Iamiaceae bacterium | reverse complement strand
CTGGTTCTCGGCGAAGATCGCCCCCGCCCCCGCCTCCCACACCCCGCCGAAGATCGACGAGACGCCGACGGCGACGTCCATCAGCCGCGAGGCCTCGGTCGGGGCCTGGGGCACGTAGGCCAGGTGGAGGGGATGGTCCTGGGCCCGCGTCGCCGGGGCCAGGACCTCGGTGAACACCCGGAACGCCTCGTCGAAGCCGAGGCCGGCGGCGGTCACCGTCACGCCGGCGCCGTGCTCGAGCTCGGACCGGGGCCGGGCCCCGGTGAACGGGCTGGGGTCGCGCCGCAGGCGCTCCTCGGCCCAGGCCAGCACCTGGTGCGCCCGGGCCTCGTCGTAGGCCCAGGGATCGCCGTCGGGCCCGGCGCTCACCGGACCCTCGTGCCCCGGACGCCGTCGTCGAGGGCCTCGACGGTGCGCAGCACCCGCCGCAGCCCGCGGGCCAGGGCCGCCGCCTCGTCGTCGTCGAGGTCCCGGGTGACCAGCGCCTCATGGCGGTTGAAGGCGGGCATCACCTCGTCGATGGCCCGGCGGCCGGCGGCGCTGATGCCCACCACCACCCGCCGGCCGTCGGTGTCGTGGGGACGCCGCTCGGCCAAGCCCTTGCCCTCGAGGGTCTTCAGCACCCCGGTCAGGGTCCCCGTGGTGATGCCGGCCTCGTCAGCCAGCTGGTGGGCCTCCTGGTCGCCCCAGACCCGCAGCACGAACAGCACGACGAAGGCGCTCCACGACAGGGCGTGCTCGTCGAGCACCGACCGTTCCATGTGGTTGCGCACGGCGGTGGCCGTCCGGAAGATGTTCGACACCACTGCCAGGGCCTCGAAGTCGAGGTCGAGGTCCCCCAGCCCCGCCCGGACGTCGGCCTCGGCCCGGACCAGGGCGGCGTCGTCGTCACTGGCGAAGGCACGAGGCATCGCGCTGGTTCCCCTGGGTCGGTCTGCGGCCGGTCGATCGTTCGGTTCCAAACGACCATCGCTAGTGTTGCCGGGACACGGTCGGAGCACAACCACGAGGGGGGACGATGGGCCGCACCGCCACGGTCGCCGGGGTCGAGGTCGACCTGGACCACTGGATCGGGGGAACGCGGGTGGCATCGGCCACCACCTTCACCGACGTATCGCCGATCGACGAGGCCCCGCTCGCCGAGATGGCCCGGGGCGGCGCCGCCGAGGCCGACGCCGCCGTCACCGCCGCCACCGAGGCCTTCGCCAACTGGCGGAACACCAGCCCGGCCGAACGGGCCGCCGTCCTGCACCGCATCGCCGACGGCGTCGAGGCCCGACTCGAGGAGCTGGCCATCGTCGAGACCACCGACAACGGCGCGCTGTTGCGGTCCCACCGCCGCGGCGTCATGCCCCGGGTCGCCCACAACTTCCGGTTCTTCGCCGACTGGCTGACCCAGCTCGGCCATCCCGACTTCGAGACCCGGGGCCACACCAACCACGTGACCTGGGATCCCTCCGGGGTCGCCGTGCTCATCACCCCGTGGAACGCCCCGCTCATGCTCGCCACCTGGAAGGTGGCCCCCGCCCTTGCGGCCGGGTGCACCGTGGTGCTCAAGCCGGCCGAGTGGAGCCCGCTGACGGCGTCGCTGCTGGCCGACATCGCCCACGACGCCGGCCTGCCCGACGGCGTCCTGAACGTCGTCCAGGGCATCGGTGAGGAGGTCGGCGACGCCCTCGTCCGCCACCCGGGGGTCAGCCGGATCAGCTTCACCGGCTCGGTGCCGACCGGGCGCCTGGTGGCCCAGGCCGCCGGAGCGAACCTGACGCCGGTCAGCCTGGAGCTGGGGGGCAAGTCCCCGATGTTGGTGTTCGCCGACGCCGACCTCGACGCCGCCGTGGCCCAGGCCGTCGAGCAGTACGACAATGCCGGCCAGGTCTGCCTGGCGGGCACCCGGCTCCTCGTCGAGGCATCGGTGCGCGACGAGTTCCTCGAGCGCTTCGTCGCCCGAGCCGGCGCCCTGGTCCAGGGCGACCCCCGGGACGAGGCCACCGACATCGGCCCCCAGATCAGCCGGGAGCACCTCGAGCGGATCGACGGGTTCGTGCGACGGGCCCGGGCCGGCGGCCTCGAGCCGGTGATCGGCGGTGGCCCCAACGAGGACCTGGGCGGGCTCTACTACCGGCCGACGCTCTTCGCCGACCCCGCCCCTGGCAGCGAGATCGTCACCGAGGAGGTGTTCGGCCCCGTCCTCACCCTCCAGTCCTTCACCGACGAGGACCAGGCCGTGGCCATGGCCAACGACTCCCGGTTCGGCCTGGCCGGCATCCTCTACACCGGCGACCCCGAACGGGCCCGGCGGGTGGCCGAGCGCCTGGTCGCCGGGACGCTCTGGGTCAACTGCTTCTTCGTCCGCGACCTGCAGGCGCCCTTCGGGGGGGCCCGCCAGTCCGGCATCGGCCGTGAGGGCGGGACGTGGAGCTTCGACTTCTTCGCCGACGTCAAGAACACCGTCACCTCGCCGGAACACTGGACGTCATGACCGCCGACGGCGTCGCCCGGGCCGAGGTCGTGGGGTCGCTGCTGCGCCCGCCGTCACTGCGCGCGGCCGTCGACGCCTTCTACGCCGACGGCCACCACGCCGTCCTCGCCGAAGAGCGGGCCGCCGACGCCGCTGCGCTGCGGGCCGTCGAGGACGCCTGCATCCGCGAGGCGGTGGCCCGCCAGGTCGATCTCGGCCTCGACGTGGTCACCGACGGCGAGTTCCGGCGGTGGATGTTCCTCAACTCGTTCTGGGACGCCGTCGAGGGGTTCACCACCGACCGCAACCCCGTCGAGTTCCGGGCCGACGACGGCTCGACCATCACCTGGAACGTCCAGCGCATCGAGGACCGGCTACGCCCGGTGGACAGCCCGGCCGCCCGCGAGGCCGCCTTCCTGGCGTCGCTGCCCGAGCGGGCGGGGCGACGGTTCAAGGTCACGTTCCCGGCGGCGTCGCTGTTCGCCCTGCCCTTCACCTTCAAGCCGGGGGTGAACGACCACGCCTACCGCGACCTCGACGACCTGGTGGACCACTGCGTCGAGATCGAACGGGGGCTGGTGGCCGACGCCGTGGCCGCCGGCGCCCGCTACGTCCAGTTCGACTTCCCCGCCTACCCCTACCTCTGCGACCCCCGCTGGATCGCCGCCATCGAGGACCTCGGCTGGACGAGGGACCGGGCGCTCGAGGTGGCCGTGCGGGCCGATCGGGCCGTGCTGGCGGGCCTGCCCGACGACGTCACGACCGCCATGCACGTCTGCCGCGGCAACAACCAGAGCCGCTATGTGTGCGAAGGGCCGCTCGACCCCGTGGCCGAGACCCTCTTCGCCGGCCTGTCCTACGACGTCCTGCTGGTGGAGTGGGAGGACCCGGCCCGGATGGGCGACTTCTCCCCCCTGCGCCACGTGCCCGACGACGGTCCGGTGGTCGTCCTCGGCCTGATCAGCTCCAAGCGGGCGGCCCTCGACGACGACGACGCCGTGCTGGCCCGCATCGACGAGGCCGCGGGTCACGTGGCCCTGGACCGCCTGGCGCTGTCGACCCAGTGCGGCTTCGCGTCGACCCTGCCCGGCAACGACCTGGGCCCCGACGAGCAGTGGGCGAAGCTGGACCAGGTCGTCCGCCTCGCCCACCAGGTGTGGCGATGAGCCCCGACCCCCGTCCTGGACGCGCGTCTGTGTCCTCCACGACACCGGGCCGCGTCCAGATCGGTGGGGAGGGCCCGTGACCGTGGACGTGGACGGGGGGCCGATCGCCTGGCGCGAGGCCGGGGCTGGGCCCGTCGTCGTGCTGCTGCACGGCCTCGGCGGGTCACGCACCGCGTGGGAGCCGCAGTTGGCCGTGCTGGCCGCCGACTGGCGGGTCGTGGCCTGGGACCAGCCCGGCTACGGCGCCTCGGCCCCGATCGACCCCTTCACCTTCCCCGCCCTGGCCGACGCCGTGGCCCGCCTGCTCGACGACCTCGATGTCGAGGCGGCACCGCTCGTCGGTCTGTCCTTCGGGGGGATGGTCGCCCTCCACACCGCCCTCGCCCACCCCGACCGGGTCCGGGGCCTGGCCCTGGTCGACACCAGTCCCGCGTTCGGCCTCGACGGGACCGACCCCGATGAGTGGCGCGCGCTGCGGCTGGATCCGCTCGACCACGGGGTGACCCCGGCCGCCATGGCCGTCGAGGTGCTCACGTCGGTGGCCGGGCCCCATGCCGGGCCCGAGGTGATCGCCGAGGCGGCGGCAGCCATGGCCCGCATCCCCCCCGCCGGGCTGCGGGCCGCGGTCGAGTGCCTGCCCACCCACGACGTCCGGGACCGTCTGGACCGGATCGCCGTCCCCACCCTGGTCGTCGTCGGCGAGCACGACACCGAGACCCCCTTGCCCTACGCGCGGGCGCTGGCCGACGGCATCCCCGGCGCCGAGCTGGCGGTGGTGCCCGGTGCCGGCCACCTGTCCAACCTGGAGCGCCCCGAGGAGGTCAACCGCCTCCTCGCCGCGTTCCTGCCCACTACCGTTCCGCTCCCGACCGGAGGTGACCTGTGACCGACCACGACCGCATCCGAGTGCTCTGGCCCGACCACCTGGGGCTGGCCCGGGGCAAGTACCTGCCCGCCCGCCTGGCCGAGCACGGCACCAACCACTGCATGGCCGTCTTCGCCCTCGGCTACGACCGGGACATGACCCCGGCCCCGGGCTCGGGCATGCTCGAGGGCTTCCCCGACTTCCACGCCAGCTTCGACCTCGAGGACGTCCGCCCCGGCTGGGAGGAGGGCACCAAGGTCGTCGTGGCCGACATCAGCAAGGACGGCGAGGACCTCGCCGTCTCGCCCCGACGGGCCCTGAAGAAGGCCATCGCCGACTGGTCCGACCTGGGGTACCGGCCCCAGGTCGGCATCGAGCTCGAGGCCATGCTGTTCCAGCCGGACGGCAAGGGCGGCTGGGAACCGTGGCACACGCCCGGGGGCTACGTCTACGGCACGGGCATCGCCGTCGACCCCACGGGCGTCATCGACGACGTGATGCGCACCGCCGACGCCGCCGGTCTGCCCGTCGAGTCGATCAACTCCGAGTACGACATCCCCCAGTTCGAGCTGACCCTGCAGTACCGGGACGCCCTCGACGCCGTCGACGACGCCTTCCTCTTCAAGGTCCTCACCCGCGAGGTGGCCCACCGCCACGGCCTGCTCGCCACCTTCATGGGACGCCCCCTGGGCGACCGCGGCGGCAACGGCACCCACGTGAACCTCAGCCTGGTCAACGGCGACGGGTCCAACGCCTTCGCCGACGAGTCCGCCGAGGACGGCCTGTCGGCCCTGGCCCACCAGTGCATCGCCGGCCTGGTGGCCCACCACGAGGGCATGACCGCGCTGTGCGCCCCGACGGTCAATGCCTACAAGCGGCTCAAGCCGGCCCAGCTGTCGGGCTTCTGGGCCAACTGGGGCTACGACCACCGCTGTGCCGCCGTCCGGGTGCCCGACGCCCGGGGCAAGGGCACCCGGCTGGAGCACCGCATGGCCGACGGGGCCGCCAACCCCTACACCGCCACCGCCAGCGTGCTGCAGGCGGCCCGGCTGGGCGTGGTCGGTGAGCTCACCCCGCCGCCGGCCGAGACCGGCAACGGCCTCGACGAGGTCAACACCGAGGTGTGCTGCCCCCCGACCCTCGACGCCGCCCTCGACGCCCTCGAGGCCGACACCGACTTCGTCGAGGCCGTCGGCGCCGAGATGGTCGCCCAGTTCGTGGCCATCAAGCGGGCCGAGTGGGAGCGCTTCACCACGGCGGTGACCGACTGGGAGCTCAACGAGTACCTCCCCTTCCACTAGGGGCACCGCCATGGGCCGGGGGGACGACATCGACCTGGAGGCGCTGGAGCGGGACCCGGACCCGATCCTGGCCGACCTCCGCCGCCACGAGCCGGTGTGCTGGGTGCCGGCCCTCGACATGTGGCTGGTCACCCGCTGGGACGACGTGGCCCACGTCGACGCCCACCCCGAGGACTTCACGGCGGCGACCGAGCCGTCCTTCCTGGCCCGGGCCCTGGGCCCCAACATGTTGACCGTCGACCCGCCGGCCCACACCCGCCTGAAGCAGGCGCTGGCACCGCCGTTCACGGCGGGCGCCACCGCCGGACGCTTCGCCGCCGAGGACCTGGCCGCCCTGGCCGACGACCTGATCGACCGCTTCGCCGGCCGGGGCCGGACCGACGTGATGAGCGGCTACGCCGACGCCGTGGCCGCCTCCTCGCTGGCCGCCGTCCTCGGCCTCGACGAGGTCGGCTGGGAGCAGGTGTGGGCCTGGTGTGCCGGGGTGTGCGCCGACATCGCCAACTTCGAGAACGACCCCGCCCTCACCGCAGAGGGGGACCGAGCCCGCGAGGAGCTGGGCGCGGTCCTCGGGGACCACCTGGACCGTCTGCGCCGCCGCCCCGACGCCGGGACGACCGCTCTCGCCCACTACGTGGGCACCGACCTCACCGACGAGGAGATCGTCAACAACGTCCGCCTCATGATCTCGGGTGGGATCAACGAGCCCCGGGACGGGATCGGCCTGGTGGCCTGGGTGGTGCTCACCCAGGACGGCGTCCGGGAGGAGCTCGCCGCCGATCCGTCCCTCTGGCGCCGGGCGGTCGAGGAGACGTTCCGGCTCCACTCCCCGGTGGGGACGATCACCCGCCAGGCCACGCACGACCTCGAGTTGGCCGGCGCCGCCATCCGGCGGGGCGACCTCGTGGCCGGGGTCCTGCGGTCGGCCAACCGGGACGAGGGCCACTGGACCGACCCCGACCGCTTCGACCTCCACCGCCGTGAGGGCGGCCACGCCGCCTTCGCCCTCGGCGCCCACCGCTGCCTGGGCGAGTGGCTGGGCCGCCAGGAGGTGCGGGTGGCCACCCAGCGCCTGTTCGAGCGCCTGCCCGACCTGGCCCTCGACCCCGACCACGAGGTCGTGCTCACCGGCTTCGAGTTCCGGGGCCCGACCGCCCTCCACCTGTGCTGGACGACCTGACTGACGACGAGGAGCGACCATGACGATGCGACACGAGGGGCAGGTGGCCTTCGTCACCGGCGCCGGGTCCGGGATCGGGCGGGCCACCGCCCGGCTCCTGGCCGAGCAGGGGGCGGCGGTGGGCGTCGCCGACGTCGACTACGAGGCCGCGGCCGAGACGGTGCGCCTGATCGAGGACGACGGCGGCCGGGCCGTGGCCGTCCACGTCGACGTACGGGACCGGGCGCTGGTCCGCGCCGGGCGGGACGCGGTGGTCGAGGCCTTCGGGCCCGTCACCCTCCTCGTGAACTGCGCCGGCCTGGTCACCATGACCGGGCTCGACGACCTCACCGAGGAGGAGTGGGACCTCGTCCTCGACGTGAACCTCAAGGGCTACTGGCTGGTGACCCAGGAGGTGGCCCGGGTGATGCCCGAGGGGAGTGCCATCGCCTGCATCTCCACCGTCGAGGCCGACGTGGTGGTGTCGTCCACCGGGTCGTGCCAGGTCCACTACAACGCCTCCAAGGGCGGGGTGAAGATGCTGGTCAAGGCCCTCGCCGTCGAGCTGGCCGGCCGGGGCATCCGGGTCAACGCCGTGGCGCCGGGACCCATCGCCACCGACTTCGTGTCCCTGGAGGGGATCACCAGCGACGAGGCCTGGGCCGTGATGAAGGAACGCCTGCTGGTGCCCCGGGTCGGCCGGCCCGAGGACGTGGCCCGGGCCGTGTCGTGGCTGCTCTGCGACGAGGCCGAGTGGATCACCGGCGTCCAGCTCCCCGTCGACGGCGGGTGGCTGACCCGATGAGCCCCCACCCCGCGCTCACCGTCGACGACCTGGCGGGCGGGTTCGACACCGTCGTGGTGGCCACCCCGGACGTGCAGGGCCGGCTGCTGGGGCGGCGGCTGACCGTCGACGCCTTCCGCCGGGCGGTGGACCGGGGCGTCGACGCCTGCACGGCCATCTTCGCCTGGGACATGGCGCAGGACCCGACCGGGATGATGGGCGACCTGACCTGGACCGGCTTCCACACGGGCTGGCACGACCTCCGACTGGTCCCCGATCTCGCCACGCTGCGCCCGGCCGCCTGGGTCCCCCGTACCGCCGTCTGCCTGGCCGACGCCGTGGAGGTGGCCGACGGCGCCCCGGTGGCGGTGGCCCCCCGCTCGATCCTGGCCCGCCAGGTCGAGGCCCTCGCCGCCGAGGGCTACACCGCCCTGACCGGCACCGAACTGGAGCTGTACCTCTTCGTCGGCACCCCCGAGGAGAACCGGGCCCGGGGCCATGCCGACCTCACCCCCACCACCCTCCAGCCCGCCGACTACTCGATCCTGGCCGGCGACCGCCACGACGGGTTCTTCGCCCACCTGCGCCGGGTCCTGGCCGACTCGGGCATCGAGGCCGAGGCGGCCCAGGGCGAGTGGGGCCTGGGCCAGTGGGAGATGACCCTGCGGGCCCAGGACCCGGTGACCATGGCCGACCACCACGCCCTCTACAAGCAGGCGGTGCGGGTGCTCGCCGCCGAGCACGGCCTCACCGCCACCTTCATGGCCCGCCCCCACACCGACCAGCCCGGCTCGTCGTGTCACGTGCACCTGTCCCTGTGGCGCGACGGCACCGCCGCCTTCACCGACGACGCCGTGCTCCACGCCGCCCTGGCCGGGGTCATGGAGCGCACCCCCGACCTGCTCGCCTGGTACGCCCCCACCGTGAACAGCCACAAGCGGCTGGCCCAACAGGACTTCGCCGGCTGGGGCCTCACCTGGGGTCACGACAACCGCACCACCTCGTTCCGGGTGCTGGGCCACCAACCGGACGAGCGTCGCTTCGAGTCCCGTCTCCCCAGCGCCGACGTCAACCCCCACCTGGCCCTGGCCGCCGTGCTGGCCTCGGCCCGCGACGGTCTGGCCCGGGGCGCCGACCCCGGCCCGCCGCTCACGGGCAACGCCTACGAGGAGGTCCCCGACCACGACCTCCCCCGCCACCTGGGCGAGGCCGTCGACCGCTTCGCCGCCTCGGCGTGGGCCCGGGCCACCTTCGGCGACGACGTCGTCGACCACCACGCCGCCCACGGCCGGGCCGAGGTGACCGCCTGGCTGACCGCCGTCACCGACTGGGAGCGCCTCCGCTACCTCGACCTGGCCTAGCCCACCGAACTTGCGTCAACGACACCACGAATTCGTGGTGCACCTGACGCAAGTTCGGGATCAGGTGGGGGCGGCGCTGCCGAGGTAGGCCTCGCGCACCTTGGGGTCGGCCTGGACCTCGGTGGGGGTGCCGTGGGCGATCAGCTCGCCGTGGTCGAGCACGTAGATGCGGTCGCAGAGGTTGGTGATGAAGTGCAGGTCGTGGTCGATGACGATCACGCCGGCGCTCACCCGGCGGGCCAGGGACCGGACCCGGTCGATCATGGCCGCCGACTCGGTGTCGCTCATGCCCGAGGTGGGCTCGTCGAGCAGCAGGAACGAGGGGGCCAGGGCGGCGGCCCGGGCCAGCTCCAGCCGCCGCTGCGAGCCGTAGTCCAGCTCCCGGGCCCGGCGGTCCCGCACGTCCCACAGGCCGCCGGCGGCCAGGAGCTCCTCGACGGGCACCCGGACACCGTCGGGTCGGTGGCGGGCGGCGGCCAGGGCCGCCACCTCGACGTTCTCGAGCACCGACAGGTCGCCGAAGAGCCGCAGGTTCTGGAAGGTGCGGGCCAGCCCGGCCCGGGCCACCGTGTGGGCCGGCCGGCCCGTCAGGTCCTGACCCCCGAGGGCATGGGTACCCGAGGTGGCGGGCACCACCCCCGTGATGACGTTCAGCAGGGTGGTCTTGCCGGCGCCGTTGGGGCCGATGAGGCCGACCACCTCGTCGGGGTGGACCTCGATGGCCACGTCGGACAGCGCCTTGAAACCGCCGAACGCCACCGACACCCCCGAGGTCACCAGGGTGTCGTGGGGACCGGCGTCGACCTCGGGATCCGGCGCCAGTTCGGGGGTCGGCTCCTCCCGGCGGAGGAAGCGGCGCACCACCCACTGGTCCAGCTCCCAGTCCCGCAACAGGCCGTGGGGGCGCAGGAGCATGAAGCCGAGCATGGCCCCGCCGAGGAAGATGTCGGAGAGCCCCGGCTTCAGTACCCAGCCCATGCCGGCGACGGGGTCGTCGGCCAGCGAGCGGGTCACCTCGGTGCCGATGGTGATGACCACCACGCCGAGCAGGGCGCCGGTCACCGAGTTGCGCCCGCCGACGATCAGCATGGCCAGGGTCAGCAGGGTGAAGTCGAAGAAGAAGACGATGGGGCTCATCGAGCCCAACACCTGCACCCGCAGGGCGGCCCCGAGGCCGACGATGAGCACCGACCCCATGAAGGCCACCATCCACGGCACCTGCACGTTGATGCCGACGGCCTCGGCCGCCACCTCGTCCTCGCGGCCGGCCTGGGCCAGACGGCCCCACCGCGACGCCTTGAACAGGCGGGCGGCGATCACCGCCGCCACCAGCCCGGCGTAGATCCAGCCCCGGCCCTCCAGCCGGGGGATGAACGACAGGCCGCCACCCCCGTCGGTCAGGTCGATCCAGTTGAGGGCCACCTCGTGGCACACGAAGAGGAAGGCCAGGGTGATCATCGTCGCCGCCGTGCCGCCGGCCCGGGTCACGGCCAGTCCCACGAAGAACCCGATGACAAGGACCAGGGCCAGGGCGACGAGGGTGGCGGCGAGGGGCCCCAACTCCTTCTCGGCCAGGCCCCACGGGGCGTCGGGGATGAACCCGGGGACGAACTCGGTCCCCAGCTTGCGGCTGGCCGGGATGGACAGCACGGCCACGGCGTAGCCGGTGATGGTGGCGAAGCCCATGTGGCCGAAGGACAGGATCCCGGTGTTGCCGACGAAGACCTGGAGCCCGAGCACGATGATGGCGTTCACCAGCATCTGGGTGACGAGGATGTCGCGGGAGCCGGCCCCCGACGAGCCGTAGAGCGTGCCGCCGAGGATCAGCAGGCCGACCAGGGCCAGCACGGCGAGGGTCGGCACGACGAGGCGCTCGAGCACGTGACGACGGTCCATCACACCCGCTCCGCCTTCCGCACCGAGATCAGCCCGCCGGGTCGGACGATGAACAGCACGGCCACCAGGGCGAAGACCACGGCATCGGTCAGCCGGGCCAGGTCACCGGGGAGCCGGGAGCGCAGCATGACCTCGGCGATGCCCAGCAGGAAGCCGCCGAGCACAGCGCCACTGAGGCTGCCCAGGCCCCCGATCACCGTGGCCACCACGCCCTTGAGCAGTGGCACGGTGCCGACGTCGGGCTCGGCCTGACCGGCCCGCAGCATGAGGAACACGGCGGCGATGCCGGCGAGGACGCCCGAGAGGGCGAAGGCCCGGGAGATGGTGGCGTCGGCCTTCACGCCCATCAGGCGGGCGGCGTCGAAGTCCTCCGAGGCCGCCCGCAGCGACACCCCGAACATGGTGCGGCGGAAGAGCCAGAGCGTGCCGAGCAGGGTCAGGGCGGTGGCCCCGATCACCACCAGGTCGTAGACCTCGATGTTGATGCCGGCGAGCTCGACGGTGTCGTTGATCCAGCCGGGCTGGTCGAACTGGCGGGGCGCGGCCGACACGTACATGCGGAACAAGGCCTGCACGACGATGGCCACGCCGAAGGAGGTGAGGAGCATGGTGAACTCCGAGGACCCGCGCACCCGGCGGAAGGCCACCCGCTCGATGAGGACGGCGGCGAGGGCGGCGGCGACGATGACGACCGGCACCCGAGCCCACCACGGCACGTCGTGGAGCGACAGGCCGTAGATCACGTAGGCCCCGATGGTGATGAGCTCGCCGTGGGCGAAGTTCACCAGGTGCATCACCCCGAAGATGATCGCCAGCCCCAGCGCCAGCAGGGCGTAGGTGCTGCCCACCCCCAGGCCGTCGACGAGCTGCTGGATGAACTGGGTCACCGGCCCCCTCCCGTGGTCGGCCGTCGGCTCACAGCGCCGGGCCCTCCGACCCCAGGTACGCCTCGAAGAGGTCGGTCCGGGCCAGCAGGTCGGCACCCGTGCCCTCGTCCACCACGCTCCCGGTGCGCAGGACGTAGGCCCGGTCGGCCACCTCGAGGGCCCGGCGGGCGTTCTGCTCGACCACGAGCAACGTACGCCCCTGGGCCTTCAGGTCGGCGACGAGGGCGAAGATGACGTCGACCAGGGTCGGAGCCAGGCCCAGCGAGGGCTCGTCCATGAGGATGATGCGGGGGTCGGTCATGAGGGCCCGGGCCACGGCCAGCTGCTGGGCCTCGCCCCCGGACAGGTATCCGGCGTGGTTGGACCACTTCTCGCGCAGCACCGGGAAGAGCTCGGCCATCTCGTCGGCCTTCTGCCGCCGGGCGCCGTGGCCGAGGGTCACGCCGGCCACCTGCAGGTTCTCGTGCACCGTGAGGTCGGCGAAGATCCGGCGGTGCTCGGGCACGAGGGCCACGCCCCGGCGCAGCAGCTCGTCGGGCGCCCGCCCGGTGACCTCCTCGCCCGCCAGCCGGACCGTCCCCGCCGCCGGGGTGAGGAGCCCGGCCACCGAGCCCAGCGTGGTGGTCTTGCCCGCCCCGTTGGGGCCGATGAGCGAGACGACCTCGCCCTCGTCGACCCGCAGGGAGAGGTCACGGACGGCGGTGATGGCGCCGTACCGGGTGGTCAGCCCCTCGATCTCGAGGAGGGGCCGACCACCGTCGGTCACGGATTCGTCCTCGACCCGGCTCACCCCTCGGGGATGTTCTCCGGGACGAAGCTGTCGGCCAGGGTGATCTCGCCGTCCACGATCTGGTGGATGAACACCGGCTTGATGGGCGTGCCGTTGGTGCCGGCGTAGGTCACGGCCTCGGTGATGAGCTCGAGGTCCTCGGTGGCCTTGATCTGCTCGGCGATGGCCTCGGGGTCGAGCTCGCCGGCCCGGGCGTAGGCGTCGGCCACGATGAGCACGGCGTCGGCGGCGAGGGTGCCGAAGCTGACCGTCTCGAGGGGCTCACCGTTCTCGGCCTCGTAGGCGTCGAGGAAGGCGGCCATTCGGGTGCCCTCACCCGGGAAGCCGTGGGTCGTGTAGTACACGCCCTCCGCGTCGGCCCCGGCGGCGATCACGCCGGTGGCGTCGAAGGCGTCGGCGCCGATGACCTCGATGTCACCGAGCCCGGCGCCCTCGAGCTGGCCCAGGAGGGTGCCGATCAGCGGCATCAGCATCGACGTGTAGAGCACATCGGGCGGGTCCTCCAGGTCGGCCAGGGCGTTGACCTGGGTGGAGAAGTCGGTGTCCTCCAGCGAGTAGGTGAAGTCCTCGACGACCTCACCGCCCTCGGCCTCGAAGACCTCGGTGAAGATGGCCGGGTTCTGCTCGAAGTACGGGGCGTCGGCCGACGAGAACGTGACCGCCGACTCCCAGCCCTGGTCGATGGAGAACTCGGCGGCGGCGGTGGCCTGGGCCGGGTCGTCGAAGGGCACGAGGAACGAGTTCAGCTCGGCGTCGGGCAGCACCGGCTCGGTGGAGGCGACGAAGAGCACCGGCACCTGGCCGTTCACGACCTGCAGCAGCGGCAGGCCGAAGTCGGAGAACGGCGGGCCCAGGATGGCGTCGACGCCCTGGTCGAGCAGGTCCTGGGCCGCCCGCTGGGTGACGTCGGGGTCACCCTGGATGTCCTGCACGATGACCTCGACGGGCGTGCCGTCGATGCCGCCGGCGCAGTTGATGCGGTCGGCCATGAACTGGGCCGCGTCGGCGCCGGGACCGTCGGCGTAGCCGCCCAGCTCCGAGAAGTCGGCGGCGTAGCCGATCAGCAGCGGGTCGCCGGTTGGCTCCTCGCAATCGGTGCCGTCGCCCTCGAGGACGACGTCGACGTCGACGGGGGTCAGGGCCGCGCCCTCACCGCCACCATCGGAACCGCCATCGTCACCCCCGCCGTCGTCACCGCAGGCAGCGGCGAGCAGCGAGGCGCTGAGCAGGATGGCCAGAACGAACTTGGCCCGCATGGAACTTCCCCCGGGGTCGTCGGACGGGGGGAAACCTAGAACGCAGGTCGTTTGGACGCAAACGAGTGGGGGCTGTGTCCCTCGTCGCCGCCTTCGTGGCTCCTGCTGCCGACGGCAGCTTCCGCTCCCGTCTCCCTCGCTGCTCCGGCTGGCGCCATGCCCCCCGTCGCCGCCTTCGCGGCTCCTGCTGCCTACGGCAGCTTCCGCACCCGTCTCCCTCGCTGCTCCGGCTGGCGCCATGCCCCCCGTCGCCGCCTTCGCGGCTCCTGCTGCCTACGGCAGCTTCCGCACCCGTCTCCCTCGCTGCTCCGGCTGGCGCCATGCCCCCCGTCGCCGCCTTCGCGGCTCCTGCTGC
>CAYTJS010000044.1:0-3720 GCA_964438115.1 uncultured Iamiaceae bacterium | reverse complement strand
CCTGCTGCCTACGGCAGCTTCCGCACCCGTCTCCCTCGCTGCTCCGGCTGGCGCCTCCGCAGCCTTGGGGATGGCTGGGGGACGGTCGCCGCCATCAGCGACTCGGTGGGCGGATGCCGCGGAACTCCCAGTCGCCGCCTTCGCGGCGCCTGCTGCCGACGGCAGCTTCCGCTCCCGTCTCCTTCGCTGCTCCGGCTGGCGCCATGCCCCCCGTCGCCGCCTTCGCGGCTCCTGCTGCCTACGGCAGCTTCCGCACCCGTCTCCCTCGCTGCTCCGGCTGGCGCCTCCGCAGCCTTGGGGATGGCTGGGGGACGGTCGCCGCCATCAGCGACTCGGTGGGCGGATGCCGCGGAACTCCCAGTCGCCGCCGAGGGCGGTGGAGCGGACCTCCTCGGACTCGGTGGGCTGGGCGCCGACGTCGTCGCGGACGGGCGTGGGGCCGGTGACGATGGTGTTGGTGAGGGCGCCGAGGCCCTCGACCTCGACGGTGACCACGTCACCGGGGCCGACCGGGCGCGAGTTGGCGGGGGTCCCCGAGAAGATCAGGTCGCCGGGGAGCAGGGTGATGGTGCGGGCCAGGTCGGCGACCAGGTAGTGCATGTCCCAGGTCATCTCGTCGGTCGAGCCGTCCTGGCGCACCTCGCCGTTCACGAGCGTCCGGATGCGCTTGCCCCGGAAGTCCCAGTCGGTGACGAGCCCCGGCCCGACCGGACAGAGCGTGTCGGAGCCCTTCACCCGCAGCATGGAACCGGCGTCGGTGTCGCGGAAGTCGTGCAGGCCGTAGTCGTTGCCGATCGTGTAACCGGCGATGTAGTCGCCGGCGTCGGCGGGGGCCACGTTGCGGCAGGGGCGGCCGATGACGATGACGATCTCGCCCTCGTAGTTGAGCCACTGGCAGCGCTCGGGCCGCACGACCTCGCCGCGATGGGCGTTGAGCGACGAGGTGGGCTTGTGGAAGTAGGTGGGCGCCGGCGGCAGCGTCGCCTGGAACTCCTCGACCCGGCTGAGGTGGTTGAGGTGGACGCAGAGGATCTTGGACGGCTCGCTGGGCGGCAGGTGCACGGCCTCGTCTGCCCCGACCCGGCGACCGTCGCCCGCCACCAACTCGTCGCCGTCGACGACGACCGGCGTCACGGCGCCCTCCAGCAGGACGCGGCGGTACTCAGGCATGGGTCGGGCCTCCCCCGGGCAGCACGATCATTTGGGTCCAAAGGAAAGTGTAGTGTCCCCCGCATGGCCGAGCTGTCTGGCTTCTTCCTGCCCCGCAGCCCCGAGGGCCGGGCCTCGCTCCTGCCCCCGCCGCCCTGGCACTACTCGGGCGACCTGCTGACCGTGGAGTACCGCACCGACCCGGCGGCGGTGGCCGCGTTGCTGCCCGCCCCCCTCGCCCCCGCCGAGGAGGACCCGGGCGCCGTGGCGGTGATCTGGGCCGACTGGCAGTCCTGCGGACCCGAGGGTGACGAGCTGGTCGACCCGGTGCGCTCGCAGTACAAGGAGTGCTTCGTCGTCGTGCGCTGCTCGTACCGGGGCCAGACCTGGTCCCGCTGCGTCTACATCTGGGTGGACAAGGACTTCGCCCTGGTCCGCGGCCTGCACCAGGGCTATCCCAAGAAGCTGGGCGAGGTGTGGATGACGCGGCCGGTCACCGTCGGCCGGGCCGGGCCCCGCCTCCGGCCGGGGGGCCGGTTCGGCGCCACCTGCTCCCACAACGGCCGGCTGCTGGCCGAGGCCCGCCTGACCCTCACCGGCCCGGCCGAGGGCTCCGGGTTCGTGAACGGCCACCCGATGATCCACCACCGGTGGGTGCCGGCCGTCGAGTCCGACGGGACCGACTCCCTGGCCGAGTTGGTCACCATGGCCGGCCGCGACGTCGAGTTGGGGCCGGCGTGGACCGGGGACGCCGAGCTCACCCTCTTCGACGCCCCCACCGAGGAGCTCACCGCCCTGGCGCCGCAGGAGATGATCGCCGGCTACTGGCGCAGCGTCGGGACCACCTTCGCCGGCGGCACCACGCTCGAAGCCCGAACGGGGGACTGACATGACCACGCCACTGGACCTGGGCGACGCCCACGCCGACCTGACCAGCCACGACACCTTCGCCGCCGGGGTGCCCCACGCCACCTTCCAGCGCCTGCGGCGCGAGGAGCCCGTCGCCTGGTTCGACGAGCACGACGGGGGCTCGGGCTTCTGGGCCGTCACCCGCTACGACGACGTGCTGGCCGTCAGCCGTGACTACGAGACGTTCACCTCGACCCAGGGGATCCGCCTCGAGGAGATGGACGCCGAGGAGACCGAGGCCCGGCGCACGCTGATGGAGCTGGACCCGCCCGAGCACACCCGGCTGCGACGGCTGGTCAACCGGGGCTTCACCCGGCGGGCGGTCGAGGCCTACGCCGACGCCATCCGGGAGCTGACCCGCCTCATCCTCGACGAGGCGCTGGCCAAGGGCGAGTTCGACTTCACCCACGAGGTCGGCCGTCAGCTCCCCATGCGGATGCTCGGCCGGCTGGTGGGCCTGCCCGACGAGGACCTCGACCAGCTCGTGGTGTGGGGCGACGCCATGATCGCCAACAGCGACCCCGAGTTCACCTCGCACCCGGTCGACCTGACCGACACCGACGAGTTCCGCTTCCTTCCCTTCCGCAGCCCGACGGCCATCGAGCTGTTCCGCTACGCCGAGTCGGTGGCCAAGGACCGCCGGGCGAACCCCCGCGACGACATCGCCACCCGCCTGCTCGCCCCCACCCCCGACGGCGAGCCGCTGACCGACCTCGAGTTCAAGAACTTCTTCAGCCTGCTGGTCGCCGCCGGCAACGATACGACGCGGTACTCCATCGCCGGCGGGCTCAACGCCCTGCTCGACCACCCCGACGCCCTCGACGAGCTGCGCACCCACCCCGACCGCATCGAGGAGGGGATCGAGGAGCTGCTGCGCTGGACCACGGTGACCATGCATTTCCGGCGCACGGCGACCCGCGACACCGAGATCCGGGGCGTGCCGGTCAAGGCCGGCGACAAGGTCGTGGTCTGGTACCTCTCCGCCAACTACGACGAAGACCAGTTCACCGATCCCTACACCTTCGACCTGCACCGCAGCCCCAACGACCACACCACCTTCGGCCGCAACGGCCCCCACTTCTGCCTGGGGGCGTGGCTGGCCCGCATGGAGATCCGCATCACCTTCGAGGAGCTGCTGCCCCGCCTGGCCACGATCGAGCGGGCGGGCGAGATCGGTCGGCTGCGCTCCAACTTCATCAACGGCGTGAAGCACCTCCCCGTTCGCGTCACCCTGGCCTGAGGACCGGCGAGTAGCTTCGGCCCCGTGCTCTCCGCCTTCGTCCTCATCCAGGCCGACCCCGACCGCATCGACGGCCTGGGCCACGAGCTGGCCGAGATCGCCTCGGTGCGGGAGGCCCACTCGGTGGCGGGCTCCGACGTCGACCTCGTGGCCGTGCTGGCCATCACCGACCACGAGAAGCTGGCCGACGTCGTCACCGGCGAGATCGCCAAGCTCCCCGGCATCCGCGACACCCGGACCCTCATCGCCTTCCGCCAGTACTCGTCCGCCGACGACGCCGCCGCCTTCGAGGGCCTCGGCGACTGACCACCACCCCGAAATTGCGTCGATCGGTTGCGTCCTGCGCAACGAATCGACGCCAGAACAAGGGGGACGCTCCTATGGATCGTCAAGTGGGTGATGGGGGCGGGTTCTCGAGTCGG
>CAYTJS010000043.1:14179-18104 GCA_964438115.1 uncultured Iamiaceae bacterium | reverse complement strand
CGAGCAGCACCTCGACCGTGTCGGGCTGCGGGTCGACCACCAGCAGGGCGGTGGGCAGGTGACCGGCCCGCTCCCGGACCCGGACCAGGGTGGCCGGGTTGAACGACGAGATGAGCACCTCGTCGCGGCCGTCCCGGTGATGCAGCAGGTCGATGGTCGCCTCGGCCACGTACTCGTCGGGGTCGAGGTCGGGGTCCGGGGGGTTGTTCTTGATCTCGATGTTGACGCCCATCCCGGCACAGGCGTCGAGGGCGGCCTCCAGGGTCGGCACCGACATCGGCAGGGCCTCGGCCGGGAGCTCGACGATGGCCCGGCCGTCGGGCAGGTGGGCGTCGTGGTGGACGACCAGGGCCCCGTCGGCGGTGCGGCGGACGTCGAGCTCGACCCAGTCAGCCCCCACCGCGGCGGCCGCGCGGAAGGCCTCGATGGTGTTCTCCGGGTGGGTCGCCGAGGCGCCCCGGTGGGCGATCACGATGGGGGCGGGCACGCCGCGCACGGTAGTTGCGACGGGACGGTGAACATGTGGCGAACGACCTGTTGCCCACGTCCTGACCTGGTACTACAGTCGCACCGCTGCATGTGAACGGAATCACGAGCACACCGGCCGACTCGGAGCCTGTCCCCCCGCAGCGCTGACAACCCGACCCCCAAAACGACCTCACCGTGGAGGTTTCGTGGCCCTCCCTGCGCTGAACGCACCTGGCCTGATCGCCGAGGATCCCGACGACTGGCGCGACGACGCCGCCTGTCGGGACACCGACCCCGATCTCTTCTTCCCCGTGGGCACGACCGGCCCCGCCCTGGAGCAGATCGCCGCCGCCAAGGCCGTGTGCGTCCAGTGCGACGTGCAGGCCGAGTGCCTCGAGTTCGCCATCGTCTCCAACCAGGACTCCGGCGTCTGGGGCGGCACCTCCGAGGAAGAGCGCCGGGTGCTTCGTCGCCAGCACGTCGCCCGCCTCAAGGCCGCCCGCCGCGCCAGCTGACGGCGAGGGGCCAGCGGAAGCCCGACCTCAGCTCTCCAACTCGTCAGCCACGAGGGGGACGCTGATCTCGGCCACGGCGCCGTGCTCGCCGGGGGCGGAGCGCTCCCTCGGCTCCATCGAGATGGTGCCGCCCAGCTCGGTGGTCACCAGCGTCCGGACGATCGACAGGCCGAGGCCCGTCGTGGACTCCAGGTCGAAGCCGGCCGGCAGGCCCACGCCGTCGTCGCTCACCCGCACGGTCAGGGTGTGGCCGTCGTTGCCCAGGGCCAGCAGCACCTCCCCCTCGGGGGACTCGCCGTCCTCGCCGATCGGGTAGGCGTGCTCGACGATGTTCTGCACCAGCTCGGTGAGTACGATCGACAGCGGGGTGGCGATGGCGGCCGGCAGCTTGCCGGCGTCGCCCTCCACCTTGAACCGCACCCGGTAGTCCCGGGGCACCAGCCCCTCCTCCACCGTCCGCAGCAGCGGGCGCAGCACCTCGACGAAGGGCACGTCCTCGCCCGCCCCCCGGCTGAGGATCTCGTGGACCATGGCGATCGAGGAGATCCGCGACACCGACTCTTCGATGGCCAGCCGGGCCTCGGGCACCTCCATGCGTCGGGCCTGCAGGCGCAGCAGCGACGAGATGGTCTGGAGGTTGTTCTTCACCCGATGGTGGATCTCGCGGATGGTGGCGTCCTTCGAGAGCAGCAGCAGGTCCCGGCGCCGCAGCTCGGAGATGTCACGGATGAGCACCACCGCCCCGGTGACCGTGCCCCGCTCCAGCAGGGGGATGCAGGCCACCACGACCGTGACGCCGGAGGGCCGCTCGACCTCCTGGGTGACCGGGGTGGCGAACGCGAACGCGTCGCGGACCATCTCGTCCTCGAGGCCGACCTCGGCCAGGGTGCGGCCCTCGGCCGCCTGGTGCACCCCGATGCGATGCAGGGCCGACACGCCGTTGGGCGAGTGGTACTCGATGCGGCGGTGGGCGTCGAGGAGGACGACGCCGTCGCCGACCCGGGGCGCCAGCTCCGACTCGAAGTCGCCGGTGGGGAACGGGAAGCTGCCCTCGGCGATCATCCGGGCGAACCGGTGGAACATGGTGACGTAGGTGCGCTCCAGCTCGCCCGGGAGGCGCCCCACCGACGACGCCGACTCGCGGGTGAGCACGGCCACGATGTCGCCGTCCCGGCGGACGGGGATGGCCTCGACCCGCACCAGTTCCCGCAAGGACGGGATGGTGAGCTCGTCCTCGATCATCTCGTCGCGCTGGAAGCAGCGCAGGACGACCTCGCGCTCCGCGTTGTCGACGAAGGAGCCCACCAGGTCCTGGCGGTAGAGGGTCTGGCTGGTCGCCGGCCGGACCTGGCCGAGGACGACGAAGCCGTCCTCGCCGGTCTCGTCGAGTGGCGCGTGGAGCAGCAGGTCGGCAAAGCACAGGTCGGCCAGCAGCCCCCACGAGGTGACCAGGCGCTGCAGGTGGTCGATCTGGTCGTCCCGCAGCGGCGTGTGCCCCCGCCCCAACTCCCACAGTCCGACCATGGCCGCAGGCTAGGACGCGGTCAGCTCGCCAGGCAGGAGCCGGCGCGACGGGGGTCGCCGGCGCCGTGGCCACCGGGGGCCACGGCGTGCACACCGCCGAAGTACAGGTTGAGGCCGTCCCAGCGGTTGACCGGCCCCAGGGCCTCGAGGGCGGCCACGGCGTCGGCACCGAACCCGGGCTCGACCTGGAAGCAGGCGCCGTCCCAGTGGATGCGAGGCCGGCCCACGGCCTCCTCCGGGGTCAGGCCGAAGTCGACCACGGCGCTCACCGCCTGCAACAGGGCGGTGCGGATGCGGGCCGAGCCGCCCGAGCCCAACACCAGCTCGACGCCGTCGGGGCCGAGCACCACGGTGGGCGCCATCATCGACGCCACCCGCACACCCGGCTCGGCGGCGTGGAAGCCGTCGGGGTGCAGGTCGTCCTCGCCCAGCATGTTGTTGAGCATCACGCCGGTGCCGGGGACGACATAGCCCGACGCCTCGCCGTTGGAGGTGGACAGCGAGGCCACGTTGCCCTCGGCGTCGGCCACGCTGGCATGCGTCGTGCCCCGCTTGAACTGGGGGCGGGCGTCGGGGCGGCGGGAGGCCTCCAACTCGATCAGTGCCCGACCGAGGGCGGCGACGTGAGCGGGTTCGCCCCAGGTGCCGGGGCGGGGCAGCGTCTCGGCCAGGAAGGCCAGGCCCCGGCCCAGCATCTCGCCCCCGAAAGCGGGCGGTGGGTTGGTCAGCACCGTGCGGTCCCGGTAGGCGAGGGTCAGCGGCGGGCGGGCGGCCACCCGGTAGGCGGCCAGGTCCTCGGCGGTGATGAGGCCGTCGCCGGCGGCCATCTCGGCCACCACCTGCTCGCCCCGGCCGGCGGACCAGAGGTCGTGGCCCGGGTCGCGGGCCAGTTCGGTCAGGAGGGCGGCGGTGTCGGGGTTGGCGAACCGGTGCCCCGGCGGCTGGGGGCCGCCGTCGTGGCCGAAGAGGCGACGGCCACCCTCGGTCTCGCGCAGGATCGGCCAGAGCAGGTCGGTCACCGAGGACTGGAAGTCGTCGAGGACGACGCCGTCGCGAGCCAGGGCGATGGCGGGGGCGAGCACCTCGGCGAGGGGCAGGCGACCCAGCCGCTCGTGCACCGCCAGGTAGCCGGCCACGGTGCCGGGCACGGCGGCCGAGCCCATCCCGGTGTTGAAGACCTGGTCCACACCGGGGTAGGTCACGGTCACCGGGTAGAAGTGGGGCTCGGGCACCGGGTCGAGGCCCCGGCCCGGGGTGTCGACGAAGAAGTCGAACAGGGTGGCCTCGCCGGCCGCGGTGCGGGTGAGGCAGAACCCGCCGCCGCCCAGGCCCGTCATCAGCGGCTCGGCGGTGGCCGAGGCGAAGCCGGCGGCGACGATGGCGTCGAAGGCGTTGCCCCCGGCCTCGAGCACGGCGAG
>CAYTJS010000043.1:8339-14169 GCA_964438115.1 uncultured Iamiaceae bacterium | reverse complement strand
CGGGCTGCCCGCGGCCACGACCCCGTGGCGCAGGCCGCTCACCACAGGTGGCGGCCGATGGCCAGGAGGCCGGCCAGGTCGGTGATGTCGTCGGACTGGTAGGGCACCGTCGCCACCACCTCGGCCCGACCACCGAGGCGGGTGGCCTCCTCGGCCTCGCGGGTGGCGACCAGGCGGTAGTTGAGGAAGCTCTCGGCCACCTCGCCCAGCACCCGGGCCACCTGCTCGGTGTCGGGCACGGCGTCGGCCACGGCGGCGGCCACCGGCCCGGGGTCACGGGCCAGGCGCTCGGCCACCCGGGCGGCATCGGCGGCGACCAGGTCGGCGGGCAGCACCTTGTTGAACACCAGGGCCCCCAGGGCCAGGTCCCGCTCGGTCAGGGCGTCCACGAAGAACTCGGCCTCCTGGGCGGGGGCGGGCTCGAGGGTCGAGACCACGACGAAGGTGGTGCCGTGGTCGGCCAGCAGGCGCGACACCGCCCGCGAGCGCTCGACGAAGCCGTCGTACATGGTCTGGAAGAGGAGGAAGAAGTCGCCGATGTCGGTGAGGAACTGCGAGCCGAGGATGCGGTCGGCGATGGTGTAGAAGGGCTTCGAGGCCATGTTGACCACCCGGGAACGGGCCGGGGCGGTGAGCCAGCGCAGCAGGCGGCTGCCGAAGAACTCGGCCATGCGGTCGGGGGCCTCGAGGAAGTCGATGGCGTTGCGGGTGGGCGGGGTGTCGACGACGATCAGGTCGTAGCGGCCCGAGGAGTGGATCTCGTAGAGCCGCTCCATGGCGATGTAGTCGTGGCTCTGGACGAACTTGCCGGTGATGTTCTGGTAGAGCGGGTTGGCCAGGATGGCCTCGCGGGTCTCCTCGTCGGGGGCGTGGAGTCGGACCAGGTCGTCCCAACTGGCCTTGGTGTCGAGCATGGCCGCGTGCAGGGTCCCGCGGGGCTCGACGCCGGCGGCCCGGAAGGCGTCGGCAGCCACCTCGTGCTCGACGTTGCCGAACCGCTCGAGGCCCAGGGCGTTGGCCAGCCGCTTGGCCGGGTCGACGGTGAGCACCAGCACCCGGCCGCCCAGGTGGGCGGCGGCCATGGCCCCGAGGGCGGCGGCCGAGGTGGTCTTGCCCACCCCGCCCGAGCCACAGGTGACCACGACCTCGTTGGCGGCGAGGAGGGCCTCGAGGGACCCGCGGCGGGCACTCACGCACCCATCTCCGCGGCCAGGGCGTCGGCCAGTTGGGTGGTGGCCCGGATCCCGTGGGAACGGGTGAAGAGCTCGGGGGCGTAGAGCATGGGCACCCCGGGCAGGCCCGCCCGCAGCCGCTCGAGGTGGGTGCTGCGGGTGCGACGGAGGGTGACGGCCAGCTCGGCGGCGTCGAGGATCGGCGCCACCGGGCCACCGGCCGCGGCCTCCAGATCCGCCACCACCGCCGGGCGGCGAAGGGCCTCGAAGACCTCCTCCTCGTCCCGGGAGAACAGCTCGGGCAGCACCCGGTTGACCACCACGGCGGCCAGGTCGACCCGGGTCTCGCTGCGGATGCGCTCGGCCAGCTCCAGCGACTCGTTGACCGGCATCTCCTCGGGCGCCGCCACGATCACCGCCCCGGTGGTGGCGGGGTCGTCGAGGATCTCGCTCAGCCACGCCGTCTGGTCCCGGACCAGGCCGACCTTGACCAGCTCGCCGATGGCCTGGGGGGCCGAGAGCTGGGCCACGACGTGGCCGGTGGCCGAGGCGTCGACCACCACCAGGTCGTAGTGGCGCTCCTTGGTCTCCCACCCGACCTTGCCCACGGTGAGGATCTCCTTCACCCCGGGGGCGGCGTTGGCGACGAAGTCGAGGGTGCGGGCCAGCGGGCCGATGCGGGCCACCAGCGGCACCTTCATCTGCAGCCGCAGGTACTCCTTCAGGGACTCCTCGGTGTCCATGGACATGGCGAAGAGCCCGGGCTGGACCTCGGTGGGGTCCCAGGCGGTGGGCGGGGCCGAGAAGAAGTCGGCCAGGTTGCCCTTGGCGTCGAACTCGCAGGCCAGGGTGCGCTGGCCCTGGCGGGCGGCCACCAGGGCCAGGGCGGAGGCGATCGACGACTTGCCGACGCCGCCCTTGCCGGTGACGAAGACCAGCCGGCGGTCGAGGAGGTCGACCGGCCCCACGGACCGCTCGGGCCTAGGCGCCGAAGCCGATGCGGGGACTGTCGTCGGGCCCGCTGATCTCGACGTAGGCCAGCTTCTCGGCCGGCACGGCCACCTGACGCCCCCGCCGGTCGGTCAGCCACAGCGGGGCCTTGCCCCCCAGGGCGGCCTCGACGGCCTTCTTGACCTCGTCGGCCTTGGCGTCGTCGGCCAGCTCGACCTCGAGCTCCTTGGGGGTGTGGGTCACGCCGATGCGAACGTTCACGGATCCTCCTGTGGAAGTGCCGCCCCAGGCTAGTGACCCGACCTCCCACGCCCCCCAGTTCTGGCCGGTGATTTCGGTGCCCGGGCCCCGAAATCCCCGGCCAGTTCACCGGCGGGTGACGGGGTCAGGTGATCTTGAGCTCGGGGTGGTAGCGCTTGGTCGGGGCCAATTGGGTGTCGATGCGCTCGGCCATGGTGCGGAACACGGCGGCGGCCTCGCTGTCGGGGTCCACGGCGGTGATCGGACGACCCACGTCGCTGCCCACCCGCAGGTCGGGCACCAGGGGCACCTGACCGACGAGGGGGACCCCGAGCTGCTCGGCCAGGTCCTGGCCCCCGCCGGCGCCGAACAGCTCGTAGCGCGTGCCGTCGTCACCGGTGAACCACGACATGTTCTCGATGACGCCCCGCACCTCGAGGTTGACCTTGCGGGCCATGTAGGCCGCCCGCTGGGCCACCTTCTGGGCCGCCGGCTGCGGGGTGGTGACCACGAACACCTCGGCCCGGGGCAGGAACCCGGCCAGCGAGATCGAGATGTCGCCGGTGCCGGGCGGCAGGTCGACCAGCAGGAAGTCGGGCGCCCCCCACCACACGTCGGTCAGGAACTGCTCGAGGGCCTTGTGCAGCATCGGCCCCCGCCAGATGACCGGCGTGTCCTCCTCGGCGAAGAAGCCCATCGAGATGCAGCGCACCCCGTGGGCCTCGGGCGGCACCAGCATGCGGTCGATCAGGGTCGGCGGCCGCTCGATGCCGAGCATCCGCGGGATGGAGAAGCCCCACACGTCGGCGTCGACGATGGCGGTCTTCTTGCCCCGCTGGGCCAGGGCGATGGCCAGGTTGGCGCTGACCGACGACTTGCCCACGCCGCCCTTGCCCGAGGCGATGAGCAGCACCCGGGTGGTCGAGCCCAGGTCGGCGAAGGGGATCTCGCGGCCCTCGGCGTGGCCGTGGCCGGGCTGGCTGCCGGCGGTGGCCTCGGGGTCGCCGATCAGCCGCCGGCGCAGGGCCTCCTGGCCGGCGTCGTCGAGGACCGAGACGTCGAGGTCGACGTCGCGCACCCCCGGCAGCGCCCCCAGGACCGTCGCCACCCGTCGGCGCAGCTCGTCGCGGTAGGGGTAGTCCTCGGTGGGCTCGGTGAAGGCCACCCGGACCCGACCACCGCGGCGCACCTCGGTGCTCTCGACCAGGGCCAGCTCGACCAGGTCGAGGCCGAGCAGGGGCTCCTCGACCGTGCGCAGGGCCTCGAGGACGTCGTCGTTGGTGATGGCCATCTCGCTCCGGGAATTTCTCCTATGGGCATAGGTAGAATACCGGCGTGGACCGAGGAGCCCTGTCCCCGACGGAGTTCGCCTCGGCGGTCACGGCCATCGCCTCCGCCTTCGGTGACCCCACCCGGCGCGACATCTTCCTGTTCGCCCACGAGGAGCCCGAGGGGGTGACCGCCTCGGCAGTGGCCGAACGCTTCGACCTCCACGTCAACGTGGCCCGCCACCACCTCGACAAGTTGGCCGCCGGGGGCTACCTCGAGGTGGCCACCGAGCGCCCCTCCGGCGGGGCGGGGCGGCCGTCCAAGCGCTACCGGGCCACCGAGCCCGAGGTCACCCTCGACGTCAACGTCCGCCACGACGACGTGCTCGTCACCCTGCTGGGCCGGGCCCTCGAGTCCCTCCCGCCGGGCCGGGCCCAGGCCCTGGCCGAGGAGGTGGGCGAGGAGTACGGCCGCACCATGGCCGCCTCGATGGGGGCCGAGGCCGCCCAGCGCAGCTTCCGGGCCGCCCTCCACGCCGTGGCCGACGCCCTCACCGCCCATGGCTTCGCCGCCCGGGCCGAGAAGCACGGCGACGAGCTGCGCATCGTCTCCGAGCACTGCCCCTTCGGCGGGGCCGCTGTCGAGCACCCGGTGATCTGCGCCGTCGACCGGGGCATGGTCAAGGGCATGCTCGGCGCCATCTACGGCGAGACCTCCCCGGTGACCGAGGCGTCCCGCTCCACCGGCGACGAGATCTGCGTGACCGCCGTCGCCGAGTGACGGCGGTCCTCCCGTGTCCCGCCACTACCTCGACCACGCCTCCACCTCGCCCCTGCGCCCCGAGGCCCGGGCCGCCATGGTCGAGGCCCTCGACCGGGTCGGCGACCCCGGTCGCATCCATCAGGAGGGGATGACGGTGCGGGTGGCCGTCGAGGCCGCCCGCGACGTCGTGGCCGCCACCTTCGGCGCCCGACCCCGCGAGGTCGTCTTCACCGGCAGCGGCACCGAGGCCATCGCCGCCGCCGTCACCGGCGCCGCCGGCCGGGGTGGGCACCAGGTGGTCACCGCCGTCGAGCACTCGGCGGTCCGGCTGGCCGCCGAGCGGGTGGGCGAGGTCACCGTCGTGCCCGTCGACGGCCTCGGCCGGGTCGACCCCGACGCCGTGGTCGCCGCCGTGCGTCCCGACACCGCCGTGGTCCACGTCCAGGCCGGCAACCACGAGGTGGGCACCACCCAGCCGGTGGCCGCGGTGGTCGCCGCCCTGGCCGACCACGACGTGCTCGTCCACGTCGACGCCGCCCAGGCCAACGGCCACGTCCCCGTCGACCTCGCCGGGCTCGGCGCCGATCTGGTGTCGCTCAGCGCCCACAAGTTCGGCGGGCCGCCCGGCGTGGGCGCCCTGCTGGTGCGCCGCGGCCTGCGCCTCGACCCGCTCCTCGTCGGCGGCGACCTGGAGCGGGCCCGCCGGGCCGGCCTCGAGAACGCCCCGGCCCTGGCCGGCTTCGCCGCCGCCTGCGCCGCCCTGGGCGACGGGGGCCTCGAGCGCGAGGCCGCCGAGGCCCGGCGCCTGACCGACCGGGTCCTCGCCGCCGCCGCCGACCTCGACGGCCTCCCCGTCCACGGCGACCCCGTCGACCGCCTCCCCCACCTCGTCTGTCTCGGGGTCGAGGGGGTCGAGCCCCAGGCCGTCCTGCTCGGCCTCGACGCCGCCGGGGTGGCCGTGCACTCGGGCAGCGCCTGCTCGTCGGAGGCCCTCGAGCCGTCGCCGGTGCTGGCCGCCATGGGCGTCGACGCCCACCGGTCGCTGCGGGTGTCGGTGGGGTGGTCGACCACCGACGCCGACGTCGACGCCATCCTCGACGCCCTCCCCCGGGTCCTCGATTCGCTCCGACGGCTGGGGGCCGCGCAAGACTGACCGGCCGTGACCGCGTTGCCCTCCCCCCGATGAGCATCCTCCTCGTCCGTCACGCCGACGCCAAGGGCCGTCACGGCTGGCACGACGACGACCGCCTCCGCCCCCTGTCGGCCAAGGGCGTGGACCAGGCCGAGGGCCTGGTCGCCCGGCTGGCCGACCACCGCATCGACACCATCGTCTCCAGCCCCGCCGTGCGCTGCACCGCCACCGTCGTCCCCCTGGCCGCCGCCCGGGGCCTCGACCTCGTCACCGACGAATGCCTCTGGGAGGGCAGCCCCGTGGC
>CAYTJS010000043.1:0-8239 GCA_964438115.1 uncultured Iamiaceae bacterium | reverse complement strand
CACGGCGACCTGATCCCCGACCTGCTGAACGTCCTCATCGGCGAGGGCATGGAGGCCGTGGGCCGCGACTGCAAGAAGGGCTCGACGTGGGTCCTCGAGCGGGAGGGCCGGGCCTTCACACGCGGCGTCTACCTCCCCCCGCCCGCGACCTGAATCTCAGCCGGCCGGGGCCATGCCCAGGTCTTCGCGGAGGCCGTCGATCTGGCCCTGCATGAACACCGGGATCTGGGCCTCGTCGATGGCCTCGACCTGGGTTCGGGCGGCGTCGAGGTCGCCCTGGTCCCGGTAGGCGATGGCCAGGAACACCCGGGCGTCGGCGTAGTCGGGATCGACCCGCACGGCCCGTTCCAGGTACTCGACCCCGTCGGCCAGCAGCTCGGGCACCGCCGAACCGGCCCGCACCAGCGCCCAGCCCCGATAGGTGAGGGCCTCGACGTTCTCGGGGTCGGCGGCCAGCACCTCGTCGTAGAGCTCGAGGGCCTGGGCCACCTCGCCCTGGGCCTGCAGCTGCAGGGCCCGGGACAGCTGCTGGCGGGCGACCAGGCGGTCGTCGCCGCCGGTGGCCTCCTGACCGGCCGTGCGGGTGCCCGACGAGCGGGCCACGAGCACGCCGGCGCCGACGCCGAACACGAGCATCCCGGCCACGACCAGGGCCCCGACCCGCAGGGACCGGGGCCGACGGACGGCGGCGTACCGGCTCCCGCCCTCCTCCAGGGCCCGCAGGACGGCGGCGGCCCGGGCGGTGTAGTCGTCCCGCAGGGCGACGTAGTCGTCCTCGTCGATGTCGCCGGCGGCCCGCTCCCGCTCGAGGTCGTCGAGGGAGCCGAGCAGGAAGTCCCGCTGCTCCTCGAGGGCGGCGTAGGCGTCGGGGTCGGCGGGGCCGGCCTCGCGGCGGCGGGCCATCAGGCCTCGTCCCCGTCGTCGGCCCCCGACCGGGCCCGGGCCACCAGCTCCCGGTCCGCCTCGGAGGGACCGGTGGAGGGCCGCCGCTGCCAACGCCGGAAGGCCAGGGCCAGGGCGGCCGCCCCGACGGCCACCAGCACCACCGGCAGCACCCACACCAGGGCGGTCACGCCGCTGGCCGAGGGCGTGAGCACGACCTCCTCGCCGAAGCGGCTGACCAGGTAGGCCTGGATCTCGTCCTCGGACTCCCCCGCCTCGAGGCGGCGGGCGATCTCGGCCCGGATGGCCTTGGCGCTGGGGGCCTCGGAGTCGGCCACCGACTGGCTGCGACAGGTGGGGCACTTGTAGCCCTCGGCCACCGAGAAGACGCGCTCCTCGGGCGTGCGCGGGGTGTCGTCGGGCTGGAGGCCGACGACGAGGGCCACGGCCACGACGAGGCCCATGGCCAGCCACCCCCAGCGACGGCGGCCGGTCCCGGCCTGCGGCTCGGTCATCACGCGGCCTGGGCGTCGGCCAGCAGGGCGTCGAGGCCGTCGGCGGTCACCCCGCCGGTGACCTTGGCCACCACGGTCCCGTCGGGGGCCACCAGGAAGGACTCGGGGACGGCGGCCACGGCCCAGTCGAGGATGACGTCGTCACCGTCGACCACCGGCCACTCGCCCCCCTCCTCGTCGAAGAAGGCGGCCACGTCGTCGGCCTCGTCGTCGAAGACCACGCTGACCACCGAGGCGTCGGCCGCCGCCTCGTGGCGGTCGGCGAACTCGACCAGCTCGGGGTGCTCGACCCGGCAGGGCACGCACCAGGTGGCGAAGAAGTTGACGACCACCCACTGGCCCCGGAGGCGGTCCAGGTCGAAGGTCGTCCCCTCGTCCGCGACGGGGGCGATGACCTCGCCGACCAGCGGCGGGGCCACCTGCCCGACCAGGGGGCTGTCGGTGGCCCGGTCCTGGGCCGGCTCGCGGGTGGCCAGCACCACGATCAGGGCGATGACCACGGCGCCGACGACCACCGCCGACACCAGGGCCAGGCCCCGACGGCGCGGCGGCAGGTCGATGGCCTCCTCGAGCTCCATCAGGGCGTCCCGACGGCGACGGGGTCGTCGGCGCTGGCCACCGACGTCGGGTCGGTGGGCCGGCGCCGACGGCCGGGCCAGGCGGCGAGCACCGTGCCCAGGCCCATGACGATGCCGCCCACCCAGAGCCAGATGATCATGGGCTGTACCACCACCCGCAGCAGGATCTCGTCGCTGCCCTCCTCGGGCAGGGCCTGCAGGGCCAGGTAGACGTCGTTGGCCAGCGAGACCCGCACCGAGGGGGTACCGATGGTCTGGCCGCCGAAGCGGAACTCCGAGAGGCTGGGGGTGAACACCCCGTCGTCGTCGACCTGCACCCGGGCCCGGACCTGGGTCTTCTCGGGCGACTCGACGGTCTCGAGGCCCAGATAGGTGACCGTGTGGCCGCCGACCTGGGCCGAGTCGCCCTCCCCCAGGCGGAACTCGCCGGTGGTGGCGTAGGACTGCGAGGCGGCCAGGCCCACGGCGATGAGCACCACCCCGAGGTGGACGACCATCCCGCCGTTGGCCCGGCCGACGAAGCCGCCCCAGCCGAGGCGGCGGGTGGCCAGGACCAGCTGGCGGCCGGCCGAGCCGGCGGCCAGCCCGGCCAGGAAGAAGGTCAACAGGGGCACGAGTCCCCGGGCGCCCACGGCCACGGCCACCACCGTCACCCCGGTGGCGAACCACGCCGGCCAGAACAGGCGCTCCCGCACCAGCGCGGGCGTGGCCTTGCGCCACGGCAGCACCGGCGCCGCCGCCATGAGGGCGAGCAGGGCCAGGCCCAGGGGCATCGCCATGCGGTCGAAGTAGGGGACCCCGACCGAGATCTGGTCGCCGTTGACGGCCTCGACCAGCAGGGGGAACACCGTGCCCAGCAGCACGACGAAGGCGAAGGCGGCGAAGACGAGGTTGTTGCCGAAGAACGCCCCCTCCCGCGACAACGGGGAGTCGATGCGCCCCGGCGCCCGCAGCCGGTCACCCCGCCAGCCGATCAGCACGATGCTCACGGCCACGATCAGCCCGAAGAAGCCGAGGAAGGCGGGGCCGATGCCCGACTCGGTGAAGGCGTGGACCGAGTCGAGCACCCCCGAACGGGTGAGGAACGTGCCCAGGATGGTGAAGGCGAAGGTGGCGCAGAGCAGTGACAGGTTCCAGACCCGCAGCATCCCCCGGCGCTCCTGGACCATCACCGAGTGCAGGTAGGCGGTGCCGGTCAACCACGGCAGGAACGAGGCGTTCTCGACCGGGTCCCAGGCCCAGTACCCGCCCCAGCCCAGGACCTCGTAGGACCACCAGGCCCCGAGCACGATGCCCACGGTGAGGAAGCCCCAGGCGAAGAGCGTCCAGCGCCGGGTCTCGAGCAGCCAGCCCTCCCCCACCCGGCCGGTGACCAGCGCGCCGATGGCGAAGGCGAAGGGCACGGTGAAGCCGACGTAGCCCAGGTAGAGCATCGGCGGGTGGAACGCCATCAGCAGGTGGTTCTGCAGCAGCGGGTTCGGGCCGGGGCCGTCGTAGCCGATGGGCGGGTCGAAGCTGCGGAAGGGGTCGGCGGGGCCGACCATCAGCCAGAAGAAGAAGGCGGCGACCACGAACACGGTCAGCAGGGCCCAGCCCACCAGCGGGTCCTCCAGGCGGCGCCGGAACTTGACCAGCATCGCCATCAGGTAGCCGGCCAGCACCAGGGCCCAGAGGATGATCGAGCCCTCCAGCGCCGCCCACAGCGTGGCGACGTTGAACAGGGCCGGGGTGCGGCTCGAACCGTTCTCGGCCACGAAGAGGACCGTGAAGTCCCGGGTGATCAGCGCCCGCTCCATGGCGACGAACGCGACCAGGGCGCCCACCAGCACCAGGACCCCGTAGGCGGTGGCCGACCGCACGAGGGACGGTCGGTGGCGCAGGAGGCCGGTGAGCACGGCACCGGCACCAGCCAGGGATCCGAGCAGGCCGAGGAGGACCCCGGCCGAACCGATGGCGTTGTTCACGGCGTCACCCGGTGTGGGCGTCGTCGGCGTCGTCCAGGCGGTCCCGGTTCTCGGACTCGTACTCCGAGGTGTGCTTCACCAGGATCCGGTCCGAGGCGTAGACCTCGCCATCCCAGTGGCCCTCGAGGACGACCGGGATGTCGGGCTGGAACAGCTCGGGCGGGTCCCCCCGGTGGACCACGTCGACGACGACGTCGTTGTAGACCACCTCGAAGTCGACCCCGTCCACGGTCTCGTCGACCGAGCCGGCCACGACCGAGCCCTGCAGGCGGAAGCGGTCGGTGCCCAGGTCCTCACGCTGGGCCACGGCCTCGTCGGCGTTCAGGAAGAACATCGACGCCGACCCCAGGGCCTGGATGGCGATGACCACCAGGGCCACCACCACCGCCACCAGGGCGAGGGTGACGACGAGGCCCCGACCGCGACGCCGGGGCGTGGTGGACCGGGGGGTGAGGTCGAGGTCGGGTCCGGCGTCGGTGCCGGACTCGGCGTCGTCTCGGGTCACATCCATCGGCGGCGCTCCTCGGGGACGCGGGTCGAAAGGCGCCGGCCCCGCACCAGCACCCAGGCGGCGTACCCCCCGACGCCGAGGAGAGTCAGCACGTAGCCGACCCAGACATAGGACTCGTTGGTGGCCAGGACCATCAGGCGCCCACCCCCGCCTCGGCCCGGCGCTCCGCCAGGGCCAGGTCGAGGCCCCCGGCCTCGACCTCCTCCTCCAGCCAGGCCAGCCGGAACCGGTGGACCAGGAGCCACACCAGCACGAGGGCCCCGACGACCATGCCCGTGAAGAGGCTGAAGAGCATCAGCCCGTCGATCTTGGCGTCGGTGGTCGAGATGGTGGCGTCCTGGTGCAGGGTCCGCCACCAGTCCACCGAGAACTTGATGAGGGGCAGGTCGACCACGAGGAGCAGGCCGGCGATGGCCGACCGGCGGGCCCGTGACTCGAAGGACCCGGGGACCCGGCGCAGGGCCAAGTAGCCGAGCAGCAGCACGAGCAGCATGGCGGTGGTGGTGAGGCGGGCGTCCCACACCCAGTAGACGCCCCAGGTGGGGCGGCCCCAGACCATGCCGGTGACCAGGGTCACGGTGGTGAAGACGGCGGCGACCTCAGCGGCCGCCCCGGCCAGCACGTCCCAGGCCTGGGTGCGCTTCCACAGCCACATGCCGCTGGCCACGCCGAGGAGGCCGGTGGCCACGTACATGTCGATGGCGGCCGGCACGTGGAGGTACATGAGGCGCACGGCCTCGCCCTGCACGGCGTCGGCGGGGCTGGCGACGAGGCCGAGGAAGAGGAGCAGGCCGAGACCGACGAGGCAGGCCACGCCGAGCACCCGGCTGACCCGCGACCCGGTGTGGGCCGGTGCCCCCCCGGTCGTGGTCTCCATCAGAGCTCCTCCACTAGCGGCCCGAAGGCCAACATCCCGAACGCCACGTAGATGCCCGCGAACACGGCCAGCAGGCCGCACCACGGCCACCCGTCGCCGGGCGTGCCCGCCAGCGCGTACTCGAACGCCTTGGTGGCGCCGATCAGCACCGGGGCCAGCACCGGGAGCAGCAGCAGCGGCAGCAGCGTCTCCCGGACCCGCAACCCGGCGGCGAGCACGCCGTACAGGCTACCGGCGGCCGCCAGCCCCACGGTCGCGGCCAGGCAGGTGGCCAGCAGCAGCAGCGGCTCGGCCAGGTCGGTGGCGTAGAGCACCCACACCCCGAGGAGCAGGGCCGCCTCCAGCACCAGGATCTGGACGACCAGGGCCGCCGTCTTGCCGAGGAAGACGGCCGCAGGCTCGAGCCCCGAGAGGCGCAGGGCGTCGGGGACGCCGTCGCCCGCCTCCAGCCCGTAGGCCCGCTGCACGGCAAGGACCGAGGCGAGCAGCACCGCCACCCAGTAGAGGCCCGGGGTGGCCCGGATGAGCACGCCGCGGTCGGGGTCCAGGGCGAAGGCGAAGAGGACGAGGACCAGAAGGGCGAAGGGCAGGACCTGGTTGCTGGCCACCCGCGACCGCAGCTCGATGCGCAGGTCCTTGGCCGCCACCAGGCGGGCGTCAGCCAGCATCGTCGTCGCCCCCGACACCCGGTGCCGCCCCGTCGACGGGGTGCACGGTGCCGCCCCGGACCTCCACGACCCGGGTGGCCACCGCGGTGGCCCGGTCGTCCTCGTGGCTGGCCAGCAGGACGGTGGCCCCGGCGGCCACCGACGCCCGGATCAGTTCGTCGACCAGGTCCCGGCCCTCGGCGTCGAGACTGGCGTGGGGCTCGTCGAGCAGCCAGAGCTCGGGACGGCGGGCGACCATGGCGGCGATGGAGGTGCGACGGCGCTGCCCGGCCGACAACCGGGCCACCTGGAGGTCGCGCAGGCGGCCGTCGAGGCCGAGGCGGGCCAGGGCACCGGCGACGTCGTCGGCCGAGGCCCCCGTCGCCCGGCCCCAGAAGGCCACGTTCTCGGCGACCGTGAGGTCCTCGTAGAGCCCGCTGCCGTGGCCGACCAGGCCGACCCGATGGCGGACGTCGCGGCGGGCCACCCGGAGGTCGACCCCGAGCACCCGGGCCGCCCCCTCGGCCACCGCCTGGAGGCCGGCGCACACCCGGAGCAAGGTGGTCTTGCCGGCGCCGTTCGGGCCCCGAAGCAGGACCACCTCGCCGGCGGCGACGGTGAGGTCGGCGCCGGCCAGGGCCGGGAAGCGGCCGAGCAGCGACACCGCCCCCTGGAGCTCGACGACGGGCGCCATGACCCGGGAACGGTACCCACCCCGGCCCGCCCTGCCCCGATCCGGGTGGCGGGCACCGGTACCCTGCCGCCCCGTGAGGCTCGCCCGGGTGATCGGCGCCATCGGGCGCGTGATGATCGTCGCCGGGACCCTGATCCTGCTGTTCGTCGCCTACCAACTGTGGGGCACGGGCCTGCACACCGAGCGGGCCCAGCAGGGGCTCGAGGACGAGTTCGACCAGCAGGTGCAGGCGTTCCAGGAGGCCAACCCCACCCCCACCACGGTGGCCCCCGACCAGCCCCAGCCGGTGCCGTCGGCGCCGCCGCGGGGCGAGCTGGTCGGCCGCATCCAGATCCCGGCCATCGGCGTCGACTGGATCTTCCTCGAGGGCGTCGGCCTCGACGTCCTCTCCGACGGGCCCGGCCACTACGAGGGGACGCCGCTGCCGGGCCAGGAGGGCAACGCCGCCATCGCCGGCCACCGCACCACCTACGGCCAGCCGTTCCACAACCTGGATCGGATGGAGGAGGGCGATCGGGTCATCGTCAGCTACTTCAACGGGTCGGAGTTCACCTACGAGTACCTGAACACGGTGATCGTGACCCCCGACCGCACCGACGTGCTCGAGTACAAGTTCGACAACCGGCTCACGCTGACCGCCTGCCACCCCAAGTACAGCGCCGCCGAGCGCATCGTGGTGTCGGCCCGCCTGGTCGAGCCCGCCGCCCCGGCGCCGCCCCGGGCCACCCGGGAGGAACCGCTCACCATCGACGCCGGCGAGGGCCTCGACGGCCAGCAGCACTCTCCCGCCCCCGCCATCGTGTGGGGCATCGCCGCCGCCCTGGTCGCCCTGGCCGCCTGGGTGGTCGGCCGGGCGTGGCGGCGCTGGCCCGCGTACCTCGTCGCCCTGCCCGTGTTCCTCGTCGTCCTGTACGGCTTCTTCGAGAACTTCTCGTACCTCCTTCCCGCGAGTTACTGATGCGCCGCCCCCGCGCCCTCGTCCTGCTCTGCGCCCTCGCCCTGGTGACCGCCTGCGGCGAGGACGAGCCACCCGACTGGCTGGTCGACCGGGCGCTACCGACGACGACGACCGCAGCCCCCACCACCACCACCACCCCGCCCACGACCGAGCCGACCGTCGGCCGGGAGGAGGCGGCCATCGACCTGGTGCCGGGGTCCTGCCTCCGCGAGGCCGGGGCCTTCGTCGGCGAGGTCACCAACGAGGTGACGATGGTGGCGGTGGTGCCCTGCCGCGTGCCCCACCAGGTCGAGGTCTTCGCCCGGGCCGACGTGGGCGGGCCCGACGCCGCCTACCCCGGACCCCGGGTGCTGCGCCGCCAGGCCCAGGAGCGGTGCCAGGACGCCTTCCGCCCCTACGTGCGGAAGCCATGGACGGCCTCCGCCCTCGAGATCGCCGCCCTCTGGCCCTCGCCCCAGACCTGGCGGGCCGGGGACCGCACCGTCGTCTGCGCCCTGTTCCGGGCCAACGGCCGGGCGCTCACGGGCACCGCCCGCAACTCCCAGATCTGACCCATCTCCTAGCTACTTGCCCCTGAAGAACTCGGAGGGTGGTGGTGCTCGCGTTTCTGGGT
>CAYTJS010000042.1:0-18272 GCA_964438115.1 uncultured Iamiaceae bacterium | reverse complement strand
CGGCCGCTCGCCGGCATCCCCGTCGGGCTGAAGGACATCATCGCCACCGCCGGGCTGGAGACCTCCGCCGGGTCCCGGGTGCTGCGCGGCTGGGTGCCCGATGACGACGCCGTCGCCGTCCGCCGGCTCCGGCGCCACGGGGCCATCGTGCTGGGCAAGACCGTCACGACCGAGTTCGCCTCCGCTGACCCGGCGCCGACCCGGAACCCCGCCGATCCCGCCCACACCCCCGGGGGCTCGAGCGCCGGCTCCGCCGCCGCCGTGGCCGCCGACCAGTGCCTCGGTGCCCTGGGCACCCAGACCGCCGGGTCGATCCTGCGCCCCGCCGCCTACTGCGGTGCGGTGGGCTTCAAGCCGACCTACGACGCCGTCAGCCGCGAGGGGGTGATCCCGCTCGCCTGGAGCATGGACCACGTGGGCCCCATCACCAAGACGGTGGAGGACGCCGCCCTCCTGTACGAGGCCCTGCGCGGCGAGCCGCCCACGGCGGGACCCCCGCCGGACGGCCACCGCTTCACCGTGGGCGTCACCGACCGGTACTTCGACACCGACGACCCGCACATGGTGGCCGCCTTCGGGACGGCGCTCGCCGCGGCACGCGAGCTGGGCTGGGACGTGCGGACCGTGCGGTTGCCCGCGTCGTTCGAGGCCGCCGCCCAAGCGGCGATGGTGGTCATCACCGCCGAGATCGCCGCCGTCCACGAGGACTGGTTCCGCGAACAACCCGACGCCTACGGACCACAGCTGCGCGAGCTCATCGAGGCCGGCCAGCGGATCCTCGCCGCCACCTACCTCCGGGGACAGCGGCTGCGGCGCCAGGCGACCGAGGAGATGCGCGCCCTCTTCGACGACGTGGACCTGGTGATGACGCCGACCACGCCGGCCCCGGCCCCGTCGGGCTTCGGGACCACGGGCGACGCGTCCTACAACCTCCCCTTCTCCAGCTTCGGGATGCCCGCCCTGTCGGTGCCCGTCCCGGCGTCGACCACGCACCTGCCGACCGGGGTGCAGTTCGTCGCCGACCATCACTGGGAGGCCGGGCTGCTCGAGGCGGGCCGCCGGTTCGACCGCCACGTGAACCCCGGGTCGTCCGGTGAATGATCGCCATGTGCCGATGGACGGAACAGGCAGAAGAATCGCGACCGGGAAAGGTTTATCTTCGCCCCGAAGCCCCGTTTCGGGCGTCATCGTGCGTCACGACCGAGGCAAGACCCCGTAGCCATTGAGACATGAACCTCGGTCGATCGGGCCGAGACATCCACGAATTGAGGTGGAACGATGCGGTTCGATTCCAGCATTCTGGCCCATGTCAACGACCTGGCGAACTACCCGCAGGTCGACGAGTGGATGGCGACGGCACGGTTGCTGGAGTCGGCCGGCTACACCGGGGTGTGGGCCGCCGAGCACCACTTCACCGTCGACCCCGGGGCCACGCCCACGCCCACGAACCCGCTGATCTTCGGGGCCGCGGTCGCCGCCCAGACCACCAGGCTCCGCATCGGGCAGTGCGGGGTGTCGCTGCCTGCCTGGCACCCGTTCCGGGCCGCCGAGGACGCGGCCTTCGTGGACCACCTCTCCCACGGTCGTCTCGACTTCGGCTTCATGAAGGGCCTGCACGGCAAGGCCAGCCGGAACTTCGACTTCGTGGCCGATCGCACCCGCGACCACGAGAAGACCAATCAGGACGTCATGTGGGAGTCCTTCGACATCATCAAGAAGTGGTGGAAGGGCGAGCCGTTCCGCCACGACGGCGAGTACTTCAGCTTCCCGTACCCGTGGCAGACGAGCCTGCCGGCCGAGTACCGGAGCCCGACGTTCTACAACGACGAGGGCGAGATGATCGCGGTGCAGGGGCTGCCCACGCCGTACCAGAAGGACCTGCCCCCCTGCTGGATCATGTCGGACTCCCTCCCGTCCATCCAGCGGGCGGCCCAGGAGGGGGTGGGCCCGATGTGCTGGGCGAACACCTTCGAGGGCGTCCGCGAGGTCATCGACGTGTACCACAAGGAGTCGGCGGAGGCGGCGGCCGCCGGGCGGCTGCCCGAGGGGGCCAACCGCACCGTGGCCATGATGCGGCCGACCTTCGTGGCCAAGGACTACGCCAGCGCGGAGCAGGTGATGCGGCCGGCGATCAACGGGCTGATGGAGTACTTCACCATCGGCGTCGAGCACTGGATCGGGCGCAAGGCGATGCTCGCCAGCTGGGAGGAGATGACCGACGCCGACATGAACGACGACTGGTTCGACTTCCTGAAGCGCAAGGACCAGATCCTCGTCGGCACGCCGGAGGAGGTCACCGAGACGCTGCAGCGGTACGAACAGGAGGCGGGGGCCGACCACCTCGTCCAGTTCTGGGCGATGCCGGGCATCACCATCGAGCAGATGTTCTCCAGCCTGCAGCTCTTCGCCGACGAGGTGATGCCGAACTTCAGCGAGTCGGTCCCCGCGCCGGCGGTCGCTGGGTAGGGTCGATCGGCGTGGAGCGCGGCGTTCACGACCTCGGGGGCTGGCCCGTCGACGAGCCCATCGATCGGGCCGAGCACGCCCTCGAGGAGTGGGAGATGCTGACCGACGCCATCTCCGGTGCGCTCATCCAGGGCGGCGTGGTGACCGCCGACGAGCTCCGCCGGGGGATCGAGGACATGCCGCCGGAGCGCTACCTCGAGGCCTCGTACTACGAGCGGTGGCTGGCCGCGTTCGAGACCATCCTCACCGAGAAGGGGGTGCTCGCCGTGGGCGAGGTCGACGAGCGGCTGGCCCGATGACCTACGCCGTCGGCGACCGGGTGGTGGTCGATGCCCGGGCGCACCCCGGGCACCATCGCACGCCGTCCTACGTCAAGGGCCGGAGCGGTTGGATCGAGCACGTCTACGACCGGTTCCCGAACCCCGAGACGCTCGCGTACGGCGGTGACGGGCTCCCCGAGATGAGGGTGTACCTGGTGGGCTTCGAGCGGTCGGAGCTGTGGCCGGACCTGGTCGAGGACCCCCGTCACCGGGTCTACGCGGACCTCTACGAGCACTGGTTGGCGCCGGCGCCATGACCGACCACCACGACCACGGCGACCACGACCACGGCGACGATCACGACGACCACGACCCGATCACCGAGGTGGTCGAGCCCCCGGCCGCCCGCCGGGCCCGGGCGCTGGCCGACCTGCTGATCGAGAAGGGCGTGCTGCGGGAGGACGACCTTCGGGCGCGCATCGACTGGCTCGTGTCGCGCACCCCGGCCAACGGCGCCCGACTCGTCGCCCGGGCGTGGGTCGACCCGGCGTTCAAGGCACGGCTCCTCGCCGACGCCCGTGAGGCCGCCCTCGACTTCGGTCTCGACCCCGGCCCGTCACCGGTCGTCGTCGCCCTCGAGAACACCGAGACCGTGCACCACATGGTCGTGTGCACGCTGTGCTCGTGCTACCCGCGGGCGCTGTTGGGCCCGCCGCCGGCCTGGTACAAGAGCGTCGAGTACCGCTCACGGGCGGTCTCGGACCCGCGCGGCGTCCTCGACGAGTTCGGCCTGGCGCTTGGTGACGAGGTCGAACTGCGCGTGGTCGACTCCACCGCCGACATGCGATACCTCGTGGTCCCCCGCCGGCCGGCCGGGACCGAGGGCCTGAGCGAGGACGAGCTGGCGGCGCTGGTCACCCGTGACTCGATGATCGGCGTGACCGAGCCGGCCTCGCCCGCGTCCGCCTGAGGCGCAGGAGCGGTCGCGACCTCAGGCCGGTTCGAACCGGCCCATGGCCCGTGGCTGCCGGACGGCGACGGGCACCCGCGGTCGCTCCCCGGCGCCGTAGCGCACGCCGTCGAGCGGCCAGCGGTAGCCCTCGAGGTCGTCGCTGTCCTGGCCCCGGATGGTCCCCGTCCGTCGGTAGTGCCGGAGCACCTCGTCGAGGCCGAAGCGCTGGACGGGGCAGGTCTTGACGCAGACGGAGCACCCGTCGGCCAGGGCCACCATCGGCAGGCAGCGCTCGGGCCGGGTCTTCCACTTGGTGACGCCCCGGTGGGGGCGCACCGGCACGGGGATGGCGCCGGCGGGGCAGCGACGGGCGCAGATGCCGCAGCGCTCGCAGATCCCGGGGATGCCGAAGTCCACGGGCTCGTCCACGGTCAGCGGCGCGTCGGTCGACATCAGGAACATGCGGGTCCGGGAGCCCGCCTGCGGCGTCAGCACCTGGCCGTTCATCCCGAGCTGACCGAGGCCCGCGGCGATCGCGTACGGCAGCGTCATCGCCCCACCCTCGTCGTCGTACACCCGCGCCCGGTGGCCGTGCCGGTGCAGCAACCGGGCCAGCCGGTTCAGCCCGTCCAGGATCCGCACGTGGGTGCGGCGGAGCGTCAGCTGGTACTCCCGATCCGGGGCGTCCTGCATCCGGTCGTAGTCCTGTTCCAGCACCGCCACGACCATGCGGTCGCCGCAGACCCGGTCCCGGGCGTCGTCGAACTGCCAGCGTTCGTCGTAGGCGGCGATGCCGACCGCGCTGAGGCCGACGCGTCCGGCCTCGGCCCGCAGGGCGGTCGTGAGCTCGGTGGGATCGACGGTCGTGGTCACCGCTCGCGGCCGGCGCCCGGCCATCCGCTCGGCCTCGCGACCCACCTGCGCGAGCCGAGCGTCGACGAGGAGCCGCTCGACCCGGGCCCGCGCCCCGTGTGGCCGCCCGCTCTGGACCGCGCGACTCCACGCCACCGGGCCGGGATTGCGCCGCCGGAAGTCCTGCAGTGGAGGCAGGGCCGCGGGGTCCCCCGACTCGGGCGGGAGCCCCGGGGCGGTGCGTAGGTCGTCGGGGACCGAGGCGACCGCTGGGGCCCAGGGTCCGGCCGTCGGGCCCAGGGCCCAGCCGGCGGCCAGCCGGGTGACGAGCGGCAGGCGACTGGCCACCCCGGCGCCGCGCGTCAGTCGGGGAGCGAGGCTGCCGGGGTCGGCCATGACGTCTCCTTCGGTGCCGGTGGGGTGGTCGGGATCCAACCCGACCCCCGCCGCCGGGGCCAGGGTCGGTTCCGTTCCCCGGCACACCGCCTTGCCGAGGGTCGGGGGCGCGGGTCGAGTGGGGCGATGCTGAGAACGCTGCGAGCGGCCGGCGACTTCGTGTCCGGTGCCGCCCCGTGGGTGCCCGGTCACTCGAGGTACGGCATCGGTTCGCTGACCGCCGACGAGCTGACGGACGCGCTCGCCGACGGCGTTCCCGGCGCCCGGGTGCAGGCGTTCACGACGGAACGCACGGCACGCGGCGCCGCCGACGTCGCCCGGGTCCGGCTCGAGTGGAATCCGGCCGGTGTCGACGCCGGCCTGCCGCCGTCGGTGTTCGTCAAGGGGACCCCGTCGCAGGCCGCGAGCCGGATCGTGCTGTCCACCCTGCACTGCCACACGAACGAGGCGAGGTTCTTCGACCGGATCGCGCCGACCATCGACGAGCTCGTCCCGACCACCTACCTCACCCGCTCGGGTACCGGCGCCCGGTACACGGTGGTCATCGAGGACCTGACGCTGCGCCCCGACACCGTGCTGTTCGACCTGGGCGACGAACCGTCGACGGCGCACGTCGAGGGGGTCATCGACGCGCTGGCCTGTCTGCACGGTCGCTTCTGGGAGTCCCCCCGCCTCGGGACCGACCTGGCCTGGCTCCCGCCCCCCGACCGCTCGCGGGCGCCGATCGTCAAGCAGTCCTACGCGTGGGGCGCCAAGCGGTTCCTGCAGCAGGACCGTGAGCTGCCGGACGCCGTCCGCCGGCTGACCCGGTCCTTCGTCGACCGCCACGACGACCTCGCCGGGGTCTGGACGTCGCTGCCGTCGACCGTGGTGCACACCGACTGCCACCTCGGCAACACGTACTCGCTGGCCGACGGTCGAGTGGGTCTGTACGACTGGCAGGCCGTGCAGCGGACGAACGGGTTGATCGACGTCGCCGCCTTCCTGATGACCTCGGTCCCCACCGAGATGCGCCGCGCCGAGGAGCGGCACCTGCTCGAGCGCTACCTCGACCGGCTGGCGGCCGAGGGTGCGGGGAGCCGGGCCCCCGGCGTCACCGAGGCCTGGGACCTCTACCGCCTGCTGGCCCTCGAGCCGTGGATGGCCACGGTCATGACGATCGTGATCGGGGGGATGATCCCCGAGGACGTCATGGAGGTCGTGGCGGCGCAGGCGGTGACCCTCCTGACCGACCTCGAGGTCGAGGACGTTGTCGCGACCTACCTGGCGAAGCGGTGAGCCCGGGTGCCGGCCCGCGACCGTTTCGCCAGTCGGCACAGGCCCTTGGCCTGCGGGCGGCGGTGACGAGAGACTCACTCGTGCCCGGGGTTCCGGGCCGACCTGCAGACCTTTCGGAGGCACGATGGCTGACTTGGTGAGTCGCGTTGGGGTCACCCGCCCGCCGGACGACGACACGTTCGAGGGCTGGCTCCACGACGACGCCGACGCGTACCGGATCCACCGGGCGTGCTACCGCAGCGAGGAGATCCTCCAGCAGGAGAAGGAGAGGATCTTCGCCCGCACCTGGAACCTGGCCTGCCTCACGTCGGAGGTCCCCGCCAAGGGCGACTACTTCACGTTGGAGGTCGCCGATCACCCGGTGCTGGTCGTCCGGGGGCGCGACGGCGAGCTCCGGGCGTTCCAGAACGCCTGCACCCACCGGGGTGCCCTGGTCACCGACGCCCGACGGGGCAGCTGTGGTGCCGTGTTCAAGTGCATGTACCACGCGTGGTCCTTCGACCTGGAGGGCAAGCTCGTCGGCGTCCCGTATCCGGAGGCGTACGGCGAGGACTTCGATCGTTCCCGGCTCGGGCTGGTGCCCGTCCGGTGCGAGACCTTCGGGGACCTCGTCTTCGTCAACCTGAGCAACGACACGCCGTCGCTGCGCGAGTACCTCGGCGACTTCGCCCCCCACATCGAGCCGCAGATCACCGGCATCGAGGCGATCGGGCGGAACAGCTGGATCTACGACGGCAACTGGAAGCTGTGGCACGAGAACGCCCGGGACAACTACCACCCGCAGTTCACGCACCGCTGGATCAACGACACGATGCCGAAGTACGCCGAGCGGGGCGGCAACTGGGGCTTCGACAACGGGCACGCCGTGCTGCAGTGGGTGACGCCCCCGCCGTATCCCGACCCGTCGGGCTACCAGAAGTCGGTCGCCGAGCTCACCGGCGTGGAGTTCGACGTGACCCAGATGACCCAGTTCGACGAGATCTGGGCCCACGGCGACGCCTCGATGGAGAACATCGAGGGCGAGGTGATCTCGATGTTCCCGAACATCGACTTCCAGCCGGACCCGTACCGCCACAGTGACGGTCGGCTGACCGGCTTGAAGAACGGGTTCATCTCGATCGTGGTCCCGCTCGGCGTCGACCGGTCGCGGATGGACCTGATCGTGTACTCGAACGTCGACACGCCGCCCGAGCAGCGCGCCGCCCAACTGGCGAACTACGCCGACACGCAGGGGCCGTGGGGGCGCATCACGGTCGATGACACCGAGGCCCAGGAACGGGTGCAGATCGGCTTCGGGGCCGCGGGCACGCCCTTCAGCAACGTCGGGCGCGGCGTGAGCCTGGCGCCCGCTCGCGGCGGGGACGACGCCCAGTCCCGGGACGAGTACACGATCCGGGTCTTCTACGAGGCCTACCGGCAGTACCTCCGGGGCGACCGATGAGCACGACGGACGCCACCGCCGCGAGCGGCAGCACGATGACGGACGCGCTGGTCCTCCGCCTCGAGGTCGAGGAGTTCTACGCCCGGTACGTGCGGGCGATCGATCGACGTGACCCGTCCGGATGGGTCGCGCTCTTCACCCCCGACGGGTCCTACAGCGCGACGTCCCACGAGAACCACACGACCCTCGGCATGCGGTGGATGACCTCGGTCGGGACCGAGGAGCTGAAGGACCGGGCGGCGATCTGCAACGGCTACTTCCGGGCGCCGTTGACGAAGGAGCTGCACGTGGTCAGCAACATCCTCGCCACCGAGGACGAGGACGGCCACATCGCGGCAGAGGCCTACTTCGTCATGTACGCGGTCGACCGCCACGGCGTCGCCCAGATGCACGTCTGTGGCGAGTACCACGACGTGCTCGTCCGACGGGACGGCGGCCTGCTCCTGAAGGAGCACCTGGCCGTGGTCGATGCCGAGACGCTCCCGGCGAACATGGGAGTGCTCCTCTAGTGGATGTCGCCCCGACCGGCGCCACCGCTGCGAGGTAGGCATGGCGAAGGTGGCGATCGTCGGCTCCGGCAACATCGGGACCGACCTGATGATCAAGATCCTGCGCCGATCCTCCCTGCTGGAGATGGCGGCGCTCGTCGGCATCGACCCGGAGTCCGACGGCCTGGCCCGGGCGGCCCGGATGCAGGTTGCGACGACGGCCGAGGGCGTCGAGGGCCTGGTGGCGATGGACGAGTTCGACGAGGTCGAGATCGTCTTCGACGCCACCTCGGCCGGGGCCCACGCCCATCACAACGAGGTGCTGCAGGGCCACGGCAAGCGGGTCATCGACCTCACGCCGGCGGCGATCGGGCCCTTCGTCGTGCCCGTGGTCAACCTCGACGAACACCTCGACGCGCCCAACCTCAACATGGTGACCTGCGGCGGTCAGGCCACGGTGCCGATCGTGGCCGCGGTGTCGGAGGTGTCGCCGGTCCGCTACGCCGAGATCGTCGCCTCCATCGCGTCGCTGTCGGCGGGGCCGGGCACGCGGGCCAACATCGACGAGTTCACGCAGACGACGTCGGACGCGCTGTGCTCGGTGGGCGGGGCCGTCGCCGGCAAGGCGATCATCGTGCTGAACCCCGCCGAGCCGCCCCTCGTCATGCGCGACACCGTGTACTGCCTGGTCGACGAGTCCGCCGACGAGGAGCGGGTGGAGGCGTCGATCGTGGCCATGGTCGAACGGGTGGCCGAGTACGTCCCGGGCTACCGCCTCAAGCAGCGGGTCCAGTTCGACCACTACTCGATCGCCGACCCGCTCGACGCCCCGGCCATCGGCTTCAAGGGGGCCGGGCTCCGGGTGAGCACGTATCTGGAGGTGGAGGGCGCCGCCCACTACCTGCCGTCCTACGCCGGCAACCTCGACATCATGACGTCGGCGGCGATGCGCACGGGCGAGCGCCTCGTGGAGGCCGGGCTGGGGCGGGCGTCATGACCACCGGCCCCGTCGAGCGCCTGTACATCCAGGACGTCACCCTGCGCGACGGGATGCACGCCATCTCGCACCAGTTCACGACCGAGGACGTGCGCACGATCGCCCGGGCCCTGGATCAGGCCGGCGTCGACGCCATCGAGGTGGCCCACGGTGACGGGCTCTCGGGCCACTCGTTCAACTACGGGTTCGGCGCGCAGACCGACGTCGACTGGATCGCCGCCGCCGCCGACGTGCTCGAGCACGCCGTGCTGGCCACGCTCCTCCTCCCCGGCATCGGGACCATCGAGGACCTCGACGTGGCCTACGACCTCGGGGTCCGGTCGGTCCGCATCGCCACGCACTGCACCGAGGCCGACATCGCGTCCCAGCACATCGACCACGCCCGCGGGCTGGGGATGGACGTCGCCGGCTTCCTGATGATGTCGCACATGGCGCCGCCGGAGACGCTGGCGGGTGAGGCCAAGAAGATGGAGATCTACGGGGCCCAGTGCGTCTACGTGGTCGACTCCGGGGGCCGGCTCACCGGGCGCGAGGTCGCGGCCCGCTTCGCCGCCTTCCGCGACGTGCTCGACCCCGGGACCGAGACCGGCATCCACGCCCACCACAACCTGGCGCTGGGTGTCTCCAACTCCGTCGTCGCCGTCGAGCACGGGGCGCGTCGCGTCGACGCCTCCCTCGCCGGGCAGGGCGCCGGGGCCGGGAACTGCCCGATCGAGGCGTTCATCGCCGTGGCCAACCTGGAGGGGTACGAGCACGGCGCCGACCTCTTCGCCCTCATGGACGCGGCCGACGACCTCGTCCGCCCGCTGCAGACCCGACCGGTGCGGGTCGACCGCGAGACGCTCACCCTCGGGTACGCCGGCGTCTACTCCAGCTTCCTGCTGCACGCCGAGCGCGCCGCCGAGCGGTACGGGATCGATCCCCGGACCGTCCTGATGGAGGTCGGCCGGCGCAAGCTGGTGGGCGGTCAGGAGGACCTGATCGTCGACATCGTGCTCGATCTCCAGGCCCCGTCGGCGGCGTCGACGTGACCCCCGTCGGTCCCGCACCACGGGAGGGCCGATGCCCATCAGCGCCCTGACCCGCCTGCTCGTGCGGGCCAACGCCGACGAGACGGCGGCGGCGGCCATCGCCGAGTTCGATCGTCCCGCCCTGGAGGCGTTCGGGCTGGCCCCCGAGGAGATCGAGGCCCTCCGCGAGCCCACCCTCCAGGGGCTCGAGGACCTCGGGATCGACCCGAATCTCGTCTTCACCGCGATCTACCTGCGCGACCCGGCCTGGGGCGAGCAGTGGTCCTCGGCCGAGTACTTCGAGGGCGGCGCCGGGCATGGGTGAGGTCGTCGCCGCCTTCGCCACCTCGCACGTGCTCTTCCCGAGCGCGAACGTGGAGGACCAGGCCGCCGCGGTGCTGCGCGGCTTCGCCACCATCCGCGAGCGGCTGGCCGCGTCGAGACCCGATGTCGTCCTCGTCGCCTCGAGCGAGCACGGCGAGGTCCTCCCGGTGCTCGGCCCCCAGCCGCCGTTCGCCCTCGCCGTGGTGGACTCGTTCGAGGCCGCCGGCCACGACCTGCCGGCGAGGACCTACCGGTCGAGTGAGTCGGTGGCCGTCGATCTCCTGGGTTTCACCGCTCGGGCCGGCTTCGACGTCGCCGCCCTGCCCGATCCGCACTTCGACCACGGCGTCCTGCTCCCGCTCGAGATGGTGCTCGCCCCCGCCGACACGATCGTGGTGCCCCTGATCACCAACTGCGGCCTCACCCCCGCGTCGCCCTCCCTGGAGCGGTCGTTCCGACTGGGTGCGGCGTGCGGCCGGTGGGCCCGCGAGAGCGACCTGCGGGTCGCCGTGCTGGGCTCGGGCGGCCTCTCGCACTGGCCGGGCATGGCGGCCATGGGTCGGATCAACACGGCGTGGGACCAGGACGTCCTCGCCGCCCTCGCCGCCGGTGACCTGGACGCCTGGCTGCAGAAGCGCCCGGCCGAGGTCCTGGCCGAAGGGGGCAACGGCGGCCTCGAGCTGAACAACTGGATGTTCGCCGCCGGTGCGGCCGGCAACCGTGGCGGCGAGGTCCTGTACTACGAGCCGATCGCGCCGTGGGTGACGGGCATGGCGGCCATGCACCTGGAGGTGGAAGCCCATGTCGAGCCCTGAATCGTCCGACCCGTCGGGCCCGTCCGACTCGTCGGGCCCGTCCGAGCCGTCGGACGCCGACCTCGACCAGGCCGCGGCCCGGCTGCGGGACGCCGTGGCCTCGGGCACGCCGTGCCCGCCGGTGCGCGACCTGCTGGGCGACACCTCGGTCGAGGCGGCGTACCGGGTGCAGGCCATCAACACCGGGCACGCCGAGGCCAGTGGCCGGACCCTCATGGGCTGGAAGATCGGGCTCACCTCGCCCGCCGTCCAGCGCCAGCTCGGCGTGGACCAGCCCGACTTCGGCCTGCTGTTCGCCGACTGCGAGATCGGCGACGGTGGGCAGGTCGACATCGGGCGCCTGCTGCAGCCGCGGGTCGAGGCCGAGGTCGTGTTCGTGATGGGGCGGGACCTCCCCGATCGGCCGCTGGTCGCCGCCGACATCCTCCGGGCGACCGAGTTCGTCGTCCCCGGGATCGAGATCGTCGACTCCCGCATCGCCGACTGGGACATCTCGATCACCGACACCGTCGCCGACAACGCCTCGTCGGGTCTCCACGTGCTGGCGCCGGTCCCGACGGCGCTCGACGGCCTGGACCTGAAGACCGTCGGCATGCACCTGCTCGCCGACGGCACCGAGGTCTCGTCCGGCTCGGGGGCCGCCTGTCTCGGCCACCCGGTGAACGCGGTGGTGTGGCTGGCCAACACGGCCCGCCGGTTCGGCCGACCGCTCCGCGAGGGCGACACCGTCCTCTCGGGTGCCCTGGGCCCGATGGTCGCCGTCACCGCGGGCACCAGGTACGAGGCCACGATCGAGGGTCTGGGCTCGGTGAGCGTGAGCTTCGACGGGCCCCCGGACCAGCCATGACGAAGGAGCCGACCATGACCGTGCCCGTGCCCCCGGACCCGAAGGTCGTCCGCACCTCCACCTGCGAGATCTCGTACCGGGAGGTCGGTGAGGGCCCGGCGCTCGTCGTCTTCCACGGCGGCGGGCCCGGCGCCAGCGGCTGGGGCAACTTCGGGGCGAACGTCGCCGACTTCAGCGATCGCTATCGGGTGATCGTGCCCGACCTGCCCGGATGGGGCGGGTCCCGGGTGGTCGACGACGTGGGCACCTGGCCCGAGGTGGTGATCGACGCCATCGCGGAGTTCCTGGCGGCCATCGGCGTCTCCCGCGCCCACCTCCTCGGCAACTCGGCCGGCGGTGGTGTGGCCCTGCAACTCGCCATCCGCCACCCCGCGCTGGTCGACAAGCTCGTGCTGATGGCGCCCTGGCTCGGCGACGTGTGCACGCCCGTGTACTCGGCCCAGCCCCTCGAGGGCACCGGGCACCTGATGCACTACTACGACACCGAACCCGACGAGGACCGGATGCGGGCCCTCGTCGAGACGTTCGTGTTCGATGCCGACGCGCCCGGCCTCGACGCCGTCATCGAGGCCCGGTTCGCCGCCAGCACGGCACCCGGCGCCCGCGACGGCTACCTGCACGCCATGCACACCTGGTGGGACGTCCCCAACGCCCGGGAGGACGTCGCGGCGCTCCCGAACGAGACGCTGCTCGTGTGGGGCAAGAACGACCGCTTCTGCGCCATGGAGGACGCGTTCCAGTACCTGAACCTGCTGGCGCGGTCCCACCTCGTCGTCCTCGGCGGGTGCGGCCACTGGGTCCAGGTGGAGAAGCCGGTGGAGTTCGCCCGCTTCGTCGGTGCGTTCCTGGCCGACGGACCGGTCCGGTGACTGTTCCGCCATCTGGCACATCGGCTTGCAACGGTCGACGGGCCCCCGCAGCATGCGACGGGACATAGGGGAGGTCGACCCGCCGAGCGGCGCCGTCGACGAATCGTGGTGCATCCATAGGAGGCAAAAGCCCATGAGAGCCAGCCATTCGCGACGTGCTGCCGTCGGCGTCCTCGTCGCCTGCGCTCTGGCCCTGACCGCCTGTGGGGCCAGTGACGACGCCGAGAGCGGCGCGGGTGGCGGGTCCGGGGGCGACGGCGAGACCGTCGTCTTCGGCGCCAACACCCAGCTCTCGGGGGCCGAGCAGACCTACGGGATCCCGGCGTCGGTCGGGTTGGAGAGCTTCGCCGACGACTTCCCCGACGGCCTCGAGGTCGGCGGCACCTCGTACGCCGTCGACACCATCATCGCCGACAACCGCAGCGATCCGACGGCGGTCGCCGCCGCATCGCAGGAGGTCGTGGACGCCGGCGCCATCGTCGCCGTGGGGCCCGACACCAACCCCGACGTCGCCCACGCGGCCTGGAACGAGGCCGGCATCGTCGCCTTCACCGTCGGCTTCACCGCCCAGCTCGAGCTCGAGTTCGACCAGGAGGCGCGGCCGCTCCAGTTCACCCCGGTGCCGTGGTACTCGACCTTCTTCCTGGGCGAGGCGCAGCAGGTGGCGACGATGGTGCCCGACATCGAGGCCGCGGTCGCCCTCTACCCGAACATCCTGCCGCCGGAGGGCAAGCAGTCCCTGACCGACGCCGCCGACGCCAACGGCTGGGAGCAGACCATCATCGACTACCCGGTCGACACGACCGACTACTCGTCGTACCTGGCCCAGGCCGAGGAGCTCGGCGCCGAGCTCCTGATCCTCCCCTCGGGGGTCCCCCGCGAGAACGCCCTGGCCATCGTGGAGCAGGCCTCGCAGTTCGAGTCGGTCGACTACGTGATGACCGACATCGTCACCCCCGACGAGATCCTCGACCTGGGCGATCTGAACGTCGAGGTGATCATCCCGAACCTCGGGCCGTCCTTCAGCAGCTCGGCGACGCTGCCCACCTACGACCCCGCTGCCATCTTCGGTGACGAGACGAACCCCGTCAGCCCGTCGGTCACCATCCTCGTGTGGTACGCCCTGCACCTGTCGGCGCAGGCGATGCAGGACGCGGGCACGACCACCGACGCCGCGGCGATCGCCGCCGAGCTGCCGGGTCAGTCGCTGGACGGCCCGTTCGGCACGTGCACGATGGACGGGAAGGCGCTGTCCTGTGAGACCCCGCTGTTCATCGTGGCCGACGGCCAGGTCGAGGCCGCCGTCTTCGCCGACAACACCACCTTCGACGCCCCCCTCGCGGAGTACGTGTGCGACGACGGGGTGTGCACCGAGCAGTGACACCCGGGGACGGCCACGGGAGCCCCTGCGGCTGAAGGGCGGCGATGGACCTCTTCCTCCAGACAGCCGTCAACGGGCTGGCGGTGAGCCTCATCTACGTCTTCGTGGGGACCTCCGTCACGATCATCAGCGGGGTGTCGCGCCTCACGGACTTCTCGCAGGCGTCCGTGCTGGTGCTGGCGTCCTATGTGAGCTTCGCCGCCGGCGAGGCGGGCGCCCCGCTCCCGGTCATCATCCTCGTGGGTCCCCTCACGGGCGCGCTGTGGGGCCTGGTGCTCCATCGGCTCGTCCTGGGGCGGCTCACGGCCGATCCGCTGCCGATGTTCATCGTCACCATCGGGGTGGCGATCGCGCTCCAGTCGGCGATCGTCAAGGTCTGGGGACCCGAGCAGCGGCGGATCTCGGTCGACTCGATGATGGGCACGGTCGCCATCGGCGACCTGCGCATCCCGGCGACGAGCCTGCTGTTCCTGGGCGTCTGCGTCCCGGTGCTGGCCGCGCTGTACTACCTGCTGCAGCGCACGGGTCCGGGTCGCCGCATGCGGGCGGCGGCCGAGAACCGTGACGCGGCGACGCTGGTGGGCGTGGACGTGGCCCGCACCGCCCGTCTCGCCTACGTCACCGGCTGCGCCCTGTCGGGCCTGGTCGGCGCGCTCGCCGGCATCGCCTTCCCCTTCACGCCGTTCTCCGGCAACAGCTTCCTGCTGAAGGCGTTCGCCGTGGCCCTCGTCGGGGGGCTCGGCAGCGTCGCCGGCGCCGCCGTCGTCGGGGTCGCCCTCGGCCTGGTCGAGGCCTACGCCGTCACCTACGGCCTGCCCATGGGCTTCCTGACCCTCGACGCCGGCTGGCGGGACGGCTACGCGTTCCTGCTGATGATCCTGATCCTGGTCATCAAGCCCGAGGGGTTCTTCAAGGGGACTGGTGAGCTCGCGAAGTAGCCACGCGGCGCCACTCCACCGCGGGTCGATCGCGTTCTGGCTCCTGGCCGCCGCCCTCCCGTTCGTCCTGCTCCCGTCCACGCCGCCGGCCTCGCCCTGGGTGGCGTCCTTCGAGGTCCTCGCCCTCGGCTCGACGGCGGTCGTCTTCGGCGTCGTCGCCCTGAGCATGGGCTTCTTCATCCGCTGGACCGGCCTCCCGACCGTCGCCACCCCCGGGCTGTGGGGGATCGGCGCCTACGCGGCGGCGTTGAGCATCGAGCACTGGGGGCTCGGGTTCTGGTCGGCCACCCTGTTCGCCGTCGTGGTGACCGGCCTGGTGTCGATCCCCGTCGGCCTGATCGCCCTCCGCACGAGCGGCCTCGGCTTCCTGATCGTCACCCTCGCCTTCAGCGAGTTCGTGGTCCTGCTGCTGATCAACGCCGACGACCTCACCCGCGGGGTGCAGGGCCTGTCGGTCACGGGCCGGCCGGCCGGCGTCGCCGACGCGACCCAGATGTACTACCTGTTCCTCGTCATGATGCTCGCCGTCGCCGGCCTGCTCTGGTGGTGCGGCCGCAGCGCCTTCATCCACCGGGTCCGGGCCGTCCGCGACAACGAGGACCTGGCCCGCTCGCTCGGGCTGAACTCGCTCTGGCTCAAGCTGGTCATGTTCGTGGCCAGCGGCATGATCGCCGCCCTCGCCGGCCCGATGTTCCTCTACCAGCAGCAGGCGGTCTCGCCCGGGGTGTTCACCACCGGCAAGGCGATCGACATCTACCTCATGGTCATCCTGGGCGGCCTGGCGTCGACCTCGGGCCCCGTGCTCGGCGCCTTCATCGTGACGTTCCTCCCCCTGTGGCTGCGCAACGCCGGCCTCGGCGATCCGAACACCCAGCGCCTGACCTACGGCATCGCCCTCGTCGTGCTCATGTTCTGGTTCCGGGAGGGGATCGTCGGGACCGTGTCGTCCCGGCTCCGGCAGCGTCGTGAGCACCGGGCCCACCCGGTGGACGCCGGCCCGGCGGAGAGCGGCGAGTCGGTGGATGCTGCGTCGGCCGTCGTACGCAGCGTGGACGACGATCGCCTGCCCTGGCCCCCCGACCCCGCCGACGTCGTGCTCGCCGTCGAGGGGGTCACGAAGCGGTTCGGTGCGAACGTCGCCGTCGACGGGATCGACCTCGCCGTGCGCGCCGGTGAGATCCGCGGGCTCATCGGCCCGAACGGGTCCGGGAAGACGACCCTGCTCAACTGCCTGTCCGGGTTCCTGCGGCCCACCCGGGGTCAGATCAGGCTCCTCGGCGAGCGCATCGACGGGACCGCCCCGAACGTGCTGGCCGAACGGGGACTGGTGCGCACGTTCCAGCAGCCGGAGGCGTTCGACTCGATGACGGTGCGGGAGGCCTGCGCCGTCGTGACCGAGGGCGACCACCCCGTGACGACGGTGGACCTGCTCGCCAGTTGCGACCTGGAACACCACCTCGACACGCCGGTCACGCAGTTGTCCTACGGCAACCTCCGGCTGCTCACCGTCGCCTTGGCCATCGGCCTGGAGCCCCGGGTGCTGCTGCTCGACGAGCCGGCGGCCGGGCTGTCCTCGACCGACGGCGATCGCCTCGCCGATCTCCTGCTCGCGGCGCGCCGGCGCGGCACCGCCGTGCTGCTCGTCAGCCACGAGATGCACTTCCTGCTGCCCCTCTGCGACGCGCTCACCGTGATGGACGCCGGCTCGAAGATCGTCGAGGGGATCCCCGCCGACGTGTGCGCCGACGAGCAGGTGATGGAGGCGTACCTGGGCCAGTCCTTCGTGCACCCCGGCGGGTCGTCGTGAGCCAACAGGAGCTCCGGCTCGAGGGCGTGCGGGCGGCGTACGGCCGGGTCGAGGTGCTCCACGGCATCGATCTCCACGTCCAGCCCGGCGAGGCCGTGAGCCTGCTCGGCGCCAACGGGGCCGGCAAGACCACGCTCCTGCGGGCCATCTCCGGCCTGAAGGACATCAGCCACGGCTCGATCCGCTTCGGGGACCAGAGCCTGCTCGAGGTGCGGCCGAGCGCCATGGTCGGTCTGGGCATCGCCCACGTCCCCGAGGGGCGTCAGCTCTTCCTCCGCCAGACCGTCCGCGAGAACCTGCTGCTCGGGGCTCGCCGGGGCGACGACGTCGAGGGCGTGCTCACCCACATCCTCGAGGTGTTCCCGGTCCTCGGGACGAAGTTCGACCAGCGGTCGAGCGAGCTCTCCGGCGGTCAGCAGCAGATGGTCGCCATCGGCCGGGCCCTGATGTCGCGGCCCGATCTCCTGCTGCTCGACGAGCCCACGCTCGGCCTGTCGCCGGTCATGGTGGAGGAGCTGGCGAACGCCCTCGTCGCCCTCCGGGACGACGGCCTGAGCATGCTCCTGGTGGAGCAGAACGTGCACCTGGTCGCCGCCGTCACGTCCCGCACCTACGTGGTGCAGCGGGGTCGGAACGTGCTCGAGGGTGACCCCCACGAGATGGTCGCCGATGGTCGGGTCCTGGCCGCCTATCTCGGGTGACCGGCCCGGCGCCGTCGCCCGGCGTGGCGCGCCGGGCGGGTCGCGGCCCCTGGCGCCCCCACGGCCGCGCCACTACAGTCACGCCACGGGTGAGCGGGTCGATCGGCTCGCTGCCGGAGTTCACGGGGGGAGCGATGGACCTCGCAGCTGCTGACGTCGAGCAACTGTCGACGCGCCCCGCCAGCTCGGTGGGCAAGGCGCTGGTGCTCCTCGGCGCCCTGACCGGGGACCAGGTGCAGATGGGGGTCTCCGACCTGGCGCGGCGCACCGGCTTCTCCAAGTCGACGACCTTCCGGCTGCTGTCCCTGCTGGTCGAGGGCGGCCTCGTCGATCGGGTCGGCACCGACTACCGGATCGGGCAGCGCATCCTCGAGATGGCCGGCACCGTCGCCCCCTCGCCCCACGCGGAGCTGCGTGACCTCGCCATGCCGCACCTGCTGGACCTCCTGG
>CAYTJS010000041.1:0-18344 GCA_964438115.1 uncultured Iamiaceae bacterium | reverse complement strand
CACCAGCGGATGTCGGGCTGGATGTGGTGCACGTGCACCAGCGAGCCGATCATGAACGAGAAGCCGAGGAACGGCAGCACGAGGACCCGCAGGACCATCCAGGTGGCGCCCCACACGCCGCCGTCGATGGTCCAGCCCAGCCAGCCCAGCAGGGCGGCCGAACCCGCCACGAAGCCGAGGACGACGAGGCGGTCCCGGCGGATGGCCGACCGCCAGCGGGCCGGCGGCTGACCCACGATCATCTTCTTCCACCACACCTCGCGGATGTAGTAGGCGCCGGCGCCGACCCACGACCACTCGAACCGGTGCCGCAGCTTGGCCAGCGGCGACATGGCGGCGTACTCCTCGGCGGTGTACGGGTGCCAGACGAAGTCGTAGCCCTGGCGCACGGTGTAGGCGTGGTGGATGCGGTTGTGGCCCAGCACCCAGCCCTCGTAGACGTGCCAGGACGGGAGCATCACGACGTGGCCCACGAACGAGTTGAGCCACTTGCTCTCGAACAGGGCGCCGTGGGCGGCGTCGTGGCCCACGATGAAGAGGGCGGTGATGGCCAGGGCGGCCGGGATCTGCAGGAGCAGGCCGCCGAGGGGGTTCGAGACCACGATCAGGGCGGTCACCACGAGGCCGTAGACGACGAGGTCGCGGGCGAAGTACGCCAGGCCCCGCCACGTCGGGTTGTCGTAGGCCTCGGCCGGGATGATGTCGATCACCGGCTTGAGGGAGCCGGTCGTGGGCGCCTCCGACGACGGGGTGTCGGCGGTCTCCGTGGGGGTGTCGGTGAGGGTCACGCTCATCGGCGTCTACTCTACCGACCGGTCGGTCGGGCGCCGACCGACCGGTCGGTCGGGCGCCGGGCCGGGGTGCCACGGGAGTACGGTCCGCCGGTGCCCTACGCCCTGAACGATGACGTCGAGCTCTGGTACGAGACCTTCGGCTTCCCCGCCGACCCGGCCCTGCTGCTGGTCAACGGCCTCGGCAGCCAGAGCATCAACTACGTGGACGCCCTGTGCGAGGCCTTCGTCGCCGCCGGCTTCCACGTCGTGCGCTTCGACAACCGCGACGTGGGGTGGTCCACCGCCTTCGACCACGTCACGCCCGACCTCGGCGCCGTGGTGGCGGCCCGGGCCGCGGGCGAGGTGCCCGTCGTTCCCTACACGTTGGGCGACATGGCCGCCGACGCCGTGGCCGTGCTCGACGCCGCCGGCATCGACCGGGCCCACGTGCTGGGCTGCTCGATGGGCGGGATGATCGTGCAGACCCTGGCCATCGAGCACCCCGACCGCCTCCTCTCGGTGACCTCGGTGATGTCGACCACCGGCGACCCCGATGTGGGCCGGCCGGCGCCCGAGGCCCAGGAGCTGCTGCTGGCCCCGCCTCCCACCGACCGCGAGGCCTACATCCAACGGCAGTTCGAGTCCGTCCGCACCTGGGGCACCCCGGCGGGCTACGACGAGGACCGGTTGCGCGAGGTCCACGGCGCCGCCTACGACCGCTGCTTCGCCCCGGCGGGCCAGGCCCGCCAGCTCATGGCGATCATGGCCGCCCCCAGCCGTACCGAGGCCCTGGGTGGGGTCGACCTGCCGTTCCTCGTGATCCACGGCGACCAGGACCGCCTGGTCGACCCCTCGGGCGGGGTGCGCACGGCCGAGGCGGTGCCCGGTGCCCGCTTCGAGCTGGTCGAGGGGATGGGCCACGACTACCCGCCCCTGATCTGGCCCACCCTCGTCGGCCTGGTGGGCGAGCTGGCGGCGTCCGCTCGCTGACCCTGACCGACGCCGGGACCTTCGCCTGGTCCCGGCGGTGTCGGCGACGCGCGAGGCTGGGCCGATGCGCTTCGACGTCGAGCCCGAGCCGATCACCGACGACGACACCGCCATCCGGGCGGCGGTCGACGACGCCGACGTGGCCCCGCTGCTCGTCGCCGTGGCCCACCTCACCGGTGAGCTCGACCTCCTCGTCGACCACCTCCGGCCCGACCAGAGCCGCCTGCTCGAGCCCGAAGCCGGCATCACCCCGGAGGCGGCGGCCGAGGGTCGCGACCTGGCCGCCGCCGCCCTGGCCCGCTGGCGCGACCGCGGGTGCCCGCCCCCGCCGCCGCTGGACGACTCCGGCCACCGCCGCCTCATCGAGTACCTGGTGGGTGGCGACGCCGAGGAGTACCTGCCCCTCCTGACCGAGGAGCTGGCCCTGTCCGGCGACGAGCGGGCCCCGGACTGGCGCAAGGACGACCTGGCCCCGGACCGCGACTTCCGCGTCGCGATCATCGGCGCCGGCATGTCGGGGATCGTCGCCGCCCACCGCCTGGCCCAGGCCGGGGTGGCCTTCACCATCTTCGAGAAGAACCCCGACGCCGGGGGCACCTGGTACGAGAACACCTATCCCGGTTGCCGGGTCGACGTGCCCAACCACGTCTACAGCTACTCGTTCGCCCAGACCTGCGACTGGCCCCAGTTCTTCTCCACCCAGGACGTGCTGCTCGACTACTTCCGCGCCTGCCTCGACCGCTTCGGGCTGCGGGAGCACGTGCGCTTCGGCACCGAGGTGGCCGGCGCCGACTGGGACGAGGGCGTCGGCGCGTGGAGCCTGCGCCTCCGGACGGCCGCCGGCGACGAGACGGTCGAGGGGTACCAGGCCCTGGTCAGTGCCGTGGGCCAGCTCAACCGCCCCCACTGGCCCGACATCGAGGGCATGGACCGCTTCGCCGGCGAGTCGTTCCACTCCGCCGAGTGGGACCACTCGGTGGGCCTCACCGGCAAGCGGGTGGCGGTCATCGGCACCGGGGCCAGTGCCGCCCAGTTCGTGCCGATCGTGGCCGAGCAGGCGGGCCACCTCGACCTCTACCAGCGCACCGCACCCTGGCTGCTGCCGACGCCCACCTACCAGGACGACCTGCCCGAAGGGCTGCGCTGGGTGCTGACCCACGTACCCGCCTACTCCCGTTGGGACCGGTTGTGGCTGTTCTGGCGCACCCAGGAGGGGTTGCTGCCCATGGCGGTGGTCGACCCCGAGTGGCCCGACCCCGAGCGCTCGGTCAGCGCCGGCAACGAGATGATCCGCCTGCTGCTCGACGGCTACCTCGGCCTCGAGTTCCCCGAGCCCGAGCTGCGGGCCCAGGTCACCCCCGACTACCCACCCATCGCCAAGCGCATCGTGCGGGACAACGGCATCTGGTCCCGGACCCTGCACCGCGACGACGTCGACCTGATCACCACCGGGATCGCCGAGATCACCGAGCGGGGGGTGCGCACCGTCGACGGCGTCGAGCACGAGGCCGACGTGATCGTCTACGGGACCGGCTTCACGGCCTCGGACTTCCTCGTGCCCATGGAGGTACGGGGCGTGGGCGGCGTCGACCTCCACGAGCGGTGGGGCGGCGAGGCCCGGGCCTACCTGGGGCTCACCATCCCCGACTTCCCCAACCTGTTCCTGATGTACGGCCCCAACACCAACATCGTGATCAACGGGTCGATCATCTACTTCTCGGAGTGCGAGGCCAACTACATCGTCGAGAGCGTGCGCCTGCTGCTCGAGACGGGGATGGCGGCCATGGACTGCCGCCCCGAGGTCCACGACGCGTTCGGCGCCGCCGTCGACGAGGCCAACGCCGGCATGGCCTGGGGCAGCTCGAAGGTGAACTCCTGGTACAAGAACAAGAGCGGCCGGGTGGCCCAGAACTGGCCGTGGCCCCTCATCGACTACTGGCGCCGCACCCGGGCCCCCGACCCCGACGACTACGCCCTGCGCTGACCCTCCCGTCCTGGTCGCGGGATCTCGGGTCTGAGCGTCAGATCCTGCTGCCAGAACGGGGGTGGTCGGCGGGGACCATGCGGAGACGGCGGACGTCGAGGGGGGCGCCGGTCGCCTCGACGACGACGAGGGGGCGCACCTCCTCGCCCGTGTCGCGGTCGACCAGCACCAGCGGCGGGTCCTCGTCGCCCCACGCCCAGTCGGTGCCCCACCGCCACATGGCGGCCAGCACGTCCCAGGTGGCCCGCCCCTTGTCGGTGAGGCGGTACTCCCAGCGGGGCGGGTGCTCCTCGTAGGGGCGCTTCACCAGCAGGCCCTCGTCGACGAGGCGGCCCAGGCGCTGGGAGAGCACCGGGCGAGGGATGCCCAGCGCTTCGACGAACTCGTCGAAGCGGCGGCGGCCCCGGAAGCACTCCCGCAGGACCAACGGCGTCCACCAGTCCCCGAACAGGTCGGTGGTGCGGGCGATGGGGCAGGGCCAGTCGTCGAAGCGGGTGCGGCGCACGGTCAGTCGCCGGCGGCCAGCTCGTCGGCCACGGCCCGGGCGGCGGTGACGTCGAGGCCGGCCCGGGCCGCCAGCCAGCAGGTGATGGGCGCCGCCGTGCGCTCGGAGGCGTGGGCGGCCACCCCGGCCAGGTCGAGGAGCGCCTCGACGGTCGCGTCGTCGGGGGCGTCCACCCCGATGCGGGCGGCGTAGGCGTCGATCCAGTCGCGGGCGGTGCGGTCGCTCATCGGGCCGATGCTCCCACGAGGGGCTCGATGCGGGCGGGCACGTGCTTGTGGTGCACGCCGTCTGCTGCCAGTACTGAGTGAGTCGTCGCCATCGAAGCCTCCGAGGTCAGTTCAACAAACAAACTACGGTCGAGCGTCGAACCTTGTGCAAACCCGCCGGCATGGCGGCTCGAATGCACAAGGTTCGGGGAGGGGCTGGCAGACTCCGCCGGTGGCCGTGGCGACCCGGACGATCCCCCGCTTCTTCCGCGACACCGTCGAGGCCAACGGCGACCGCACCTGGCTGGTGACCCCCGAGGTCGAGCTCACCTATGCGGCCGCCCAGGAGCGCATCGAGGCGGCGGCGGCGGCCCTGCGGTCCCTGGGGGTCGGCCCCGGTGACCGGGTGGTGACCACCCCCCGCAACCAGACCGACCACCTCCTCTGCTGGTTCGCCCTGATGGAGGTGGGGGCGGTCCAGGTCCCGGTCAACCCGAAGAGCACCGGCGACGAGCTCCTCGGCTTCGTCCGCCAGGCCCGCCCCGTCCTCGTCGTCACCGACGCCGACCTGGTGCCTCTCCTGGGCGAGGACCCGGTCCCCGTCGCCCTGGCCACCGAGCTCTACGACGCCGCCCCCGACGGCCACGGCCCCGCCGACCGCACCGCCGACGACGTGGCGGTGATGATCCCCACCTCGGGCACCACCGGCCGCTCCAAGCTGGTGATGCAGACCCATCGGGCCTACGTCATGGCCGGCGAGGGGTTCCCCTGGTGGCTGGAGCTCACCGCCGACGACCGCCTGCTCACCACCCTGCCCCTCTTCCACGTCAACGCCCCCGCCTATTCGACCCTCGGCTCGGTGGCCGCCGGCGCCTCCCTGGTCCTGCTGCCCGGGTTCTCGGCCAGTCGCTACCTCGACGAGGCCCGCCGCCACGGCGCCACCCAGGCCAACTCGATCGGGGCCATGCTCGAGATCCTCCTGCGTCAGCCCGAGCGTGACGACGACGCCGACAACCCCCTCCGCCTCCTCTACACCGGGCCGTCACCCGCCCGGGAGCGGCACCTCGAGGCCGAGGCCCGTTTCGGCCTGCGCATCACCTGCGGCTACGCCCTCTCCGAGTCGCCCTACGGCACCGTCTGGCTCCACGGCACCCGCCCCTACGGCACCCTCGGTGCCCCCCGCCAGCACCCCACCCTCGGCCACGTGAACGACGGGCGGGTGGTGCGCGACGGCGTCGAGGTCGAGGTGGGCGAGGAGGGCGAGCTGGAGCTGCGCAACCCGGCGGTGATGAAGGGCTACTTCGAGATGCCCGACGAGACCGCGGCGGTGCTCGTCGACGGTTGGCTGCGCACCGGCGACATCGTCCGCCGCAACGCCGACGGCACCTTCACCTTCGTGGGCCGCAAGAAGGAGGTCATCCGCCGCCGGGGCGAGAACCTCTCGCCCGCCGAGGTCGAGGCCGCCCTCGAGGCCCACCCCGACGTGGTGGAGGCCGCGGTCGTGGGCGTGCCCTCGGACCTCTCCGAGGAGGACGTCAAGGCCTTCCTCGTCCTGGCCGACGGGGTCGTCGCCGACGAGGCCACCCTGGGCCGCCTGCACGAGCACGCCGGCGAGCACCTGGCCCGCTACAAGGTCCCCCGGTGGTGGGAGGTGGTGGCCGAGCTGCCCCACACCGCCACCGACCGCATCGCCAAGCACCAGCTCCCCCGGGAGCGCACGGAAGGAGAGGTGGACCTTGGCTGACGGCCCCGACCTGTCGGGCTTCACCACCTGGATCGGGTCCTCGACCCCCGACTCGATCACCGTCGGGGGCCGCGACCTCCCGAGCGAGCTGATGGGGCGGGTCACCCTCACCGACCTGGCCTTCCTGCTCGTGATGCGCCGGGACCCGACCCCGGCCGAGCGGCGCATGGTCGACACCGTCCTCGTCGCCCTGGCCGACCACGGTCTCACCCCCAGCGCCCTGGCGACCCGGTTGACCCACACCGGTGCCCCCGAGGCCGTCCAGGCCTCCATCGCCGCCGGGCTCCTGGGCGCGGGCAGCGTGTTCCTCGGCCCCACCGGCGACACCGCCGACTTCCTCGCCGCCGCCCTGGCCGCCGCCGGGCCCGACCCCGACCTGGCCGTGGTGGCCGACGAGGCCGTGGCCGCCCTGCGGGCCGAGGGGCGCCGGGTGCCCGGACTGGGCCACCCCGTGCACCGCGAGGTCGACCCCCGCACGCCCCGCTTCTACGAGATCGCCGGCGAGGAGGGGTTGCTCGGCCCCCACCTGCGGCTCCTGGCCGAGGTGGCCCGGGCCCAGGAGGACCAGTCCGGCCGCCGCCTGCCGATCAACGGGGCGGGCGCAGCGGGCGCCGCCCTGGCCGACGTGGGCCTGCCGGTGGGGATCATCCGCGGCTTCGTGCTCATCGGCCGCACCGCCGGCCTCGTCGCCCACCTGGCCGAGGAGGAGCAGACCCCGCTCGGCCTCCCGCTGTGGATGGCCATCGAGGAGGGCTCGTGAGCCCCTGGTCCGACCTGGACGGGGCGACGGCCCTGGCCACCCTCGCGCCGGAGGCTGCCGCCGCCCTCGACCGGGCCCTGGCCGCCGGCACCCTCGATGCTGCCGCCGCGGTACCGGCGCCCACCCTGGGCCTGCCCGCCCTCGTGGTCGAGACCCCGACCCACGGGCGGGTCCAGGCCTTCGCCGAGCAGTTCGCCGTCGACGTCACCGGTGTCGACGACCTCCTGCGGGCCGAGCTGGCCGAGGCCACCGGTGCGCGGATGTTCGCCGTGGTCCTCGCCGTCTACCTGGGCGACTGGGTGCCCCGGATGCGGGTGGCCCTCGACGGCCTGTTCGCCCCGTCGGCGTGGTCCCGGCCCGTGCCCGGTCCCGGGGACCGGTGGGCGGCCATCGAGGAGCTGCAGCAGGCCATCGCCCGGCTGGACGCCCTCGACCCGGTGACCGCCGAGCTGGTCCGGCTACGCGGCGCCCGCCAGCATCAGTGCCGGCTGTGCCAGTCGCTGCGCAGTCGGTCGGCGCTGGCTGCCGGGGCCGACGAGGCGACCTTCGCCGCCGTGGACGACCACGCCACCAGCGACCTGGCCGCGGCCCAGCGGGCCGCCCTGGGCCTGACCGATGCCCTCATCTGGACCCCCGCGGCCATCCCCGACGAGGTGCTCGACGAGGTGCGGGCGTGGTTCACCCCGGCCCAGGCCGTCGAACTGGTCGTCGACGTCCTGCGCAACGCCGGCAACAAGATCGCCGTGGCCCTGGCCGCCGACGACCCCCACGTCACCGAGGGCGTCGAGATCTACGACATCGAGCCCGACGGCACCCTCGTCTACGGCCTCTGACCCGGGTCGTCGACGGCCTGCTCGAAGAGGGCGGGGAACACCTTGCGCACCCGGCTGAGCAGGTACTCGCCGTACGTGCCGTCGAAGGCCAGCGGGTCGTCGTGGTCCCAGCGGTCCCCGGCGGTCGCCGGGGCCGGGCCCGACAGGGGGAGGGGCTCGACCACGGCGTCCCACGACGGGTCGAAGAAGAACGGGCAGGAGAGCCGCGGCGCCGACCCCGGGGAGCGGACCCGGTGGGGGGTCGAGCGGTAGCGCCCGCCGGTGACCCGCTCGAGCATGTCGCCCAGGTTGCACACCAGCGCATCGGGCACCGGGGGTACGTCGAGCCAGGTGCCGCCGGTGCGGACCTGCAGGCCGCCCGAGTCGTCCTGGAGCAGGAGGGTGAGCAGGCCGTAGTCGGTGTGCTCGGCCACGCCCCAGTCGCCCGCGCCGTCACCGGGGGCGACCGGCGGGTAGTGGAACAGCCGGAAGAGGATGGTCGGGTCGCAGGTGAGGTGGTCCCGGAACCAGGTCGGGGGCAGGCCCAGGCCCTCGGCCAGCAGGGCCATGACCCGGTGGCCGAGGTCGGTCAGGGCGTCGAGGGTGGCCAGCACGGTGGGGCCCAGGTCGGCCGGCCGCTCGGGGAACAGGTTGGCGCCGTGCAGGGGCCGGGGGTCGTCGGGGTCGTCCTCGCGGCCGAGGTAGAGGCCCTCCTTGCGGTCCGGCACCCCGCTGGTCAGCTCACCGCCGAGCGGGAACCAGCCCCGCCACGCCCGGCCGCCCCGGCTCATGGCCACCGCCGCCTTCTCGTCGTCGGGGAGGGCGAAGAACGCCCGCCCCGCGGCGACGAGGCGGTCGAGCAGGTCCGGGTCGACGCCGTGGCCGACGACCGAGAAGAACCCGTGCTCCCGACAGGCCCGGTCGATGGCGGCGGCGGCGCCGTCCTCGCGGAGGTCGATCACGGGGATCCCGGCCACCGCGCGAGGCTAGGACGCCATGAGCGACGGCACGGCGTACCTCACCGGCAACTTCGGCCCGGTCACCGAGGAGGTCACGGTGGTCGACCTCGAGGTGACCGGCACCATCCCCGAGGCCCTGGACGGACGACTGATCCGCAACGGCCCCAACCCGCAGGGTGAGGTCGACCCCGCGACCTACCACTGGTTCGGCGGTGCCGGGATGGTCCACGGCCTGCGCCTGCGGGACGGCCGGGCCGAGTGGTACCGCAACCGCTGGGTGACCAACCCCGACGGCTTCTGGCCCAACACCAACGTGATCGGTCACGCCGGCCGCACGTGGGCCCTGGTCGAGTCGGGCACGCTTCCTGTCGAGCTGACCGACGAGCTCGATCCGATCGGCCTCAACGGCTTCGACGGCACCCTCGAGGACGGCTACACGGCCCACCCCAAGCGCCACCCCGGGACCGGTGAGCTCCACGCCGTGTCGTACCTGTGGGCGTGGGACCACGTGCGCTACACGGTGGTGGGCACCGACGCCCGGGTGCGGCGCGAGGTCCACGTCCCGGTGCCGGGGCAGCCGATGGTCCACGACTGTGCCATCACCGACCGCCACGTGCTGCTCTTCGACCTGCCGTGCACGTTCTCGATGGACGCCGCCATGGCCGGCTCGCTGCTGCCCTACCGCTGGGACCCCGACTACGGGGCCCGGGTGGGGGTGCTGCCCATGGACGGCGAGGCCGACGACGTCACCTGGTACGAGGTCGGTCCCTGCTACGTGTACCACCCGCTCAACGCCCACGAGGACGCCGACGGTCGCATCGTCGTCGACGTGGTGCGCCACCCGCGGATGTTCGCCGACGACGTCCACGGGCCCAACGAGGGGGCCACCCGTCTCGACCGCTGGACCCTCGACCCGGCCACCGGGCGGGCCACCGAGACCACCCTCGACGACACCTCCGTCGAGCTGCCCCGCCACGACGAGCGCTTCGAGGGTCGTCCCCACCGGTACGGCTTCGCCATGACCGTCGGCGCCGGCTTCCAGCACGGCGGGGCGGTCAAGTGGGACCTGGCCACGGGCACCACCGAGGTCCACGACTACGGCCCCGGGCGCCAGACGCTCGAGCCGGTGTTCGTCCCCCGCGCCGCCGACGCCCCCGAGGGCGACGGCTGGGTCCTGTCCTACGTCTACGACGCCACCACCGACCGCAGCGACGTGGTCATTCTCGACGCCCAGGACTTCACCGGCGACCCGCTGGCCACCATCCACCTCCCCGTCCGGGTCCCCTTCGGCTTCCACGGCAACTGGGTCCCCACCCCCTGACCACCCCATCCCGCCCGACCACCCCGAAATTGCGTCGATCGGTTGCGCCCACCGCAACACATCGACGCAATTTCGGATCGGGGGTCAGGGGCGGCGGGCCAAGACCTCGACGTGGAGGATGACGAAGAGGCCGTCGTCGGCGTCGGCCCAGCGGCGCCAGCCGTCGGCCAGGGCGGCCAGCTCGGCCTCGTCGGCCAAACCCGCGTCCAGGGCCTGGTCAGCGAAGGCCGAGGACGTGACCCGATCGGCCCACAGGCCACCCCACCACGCCCGGTCGTCGGGGGTGGCGTAGGTCCAGGTCGACGAGCTGACCACCAGGTCGTCGAAGCCGGCCGCCCGCACCCAGGCCGGGAGGTACCGGCCGGCGTCGGCCTCGGCCCGGTTGTGGCGGGTCAGCTCGTGGTACAGCGCCAGCCACCGGTCGAGCGCGGGCTCGGCCGGGGCCCAGGTGAAGGCGGCGTAGTCGGAGTCCCGCACCGAGAGGAGCCCGCCCGGCCGTAGGACCCGACGCAGCTCGCCGAGGGCGGCCACGGGGTCGGTGAGGTGCTGCAGCACCTGGTGGGCGTGGACCACGTCGAAGGACTGGTCGGGCTGGTCGAGGTCGTAGACGTCGTCCACGGCGAAGGTGGCGGCCACCCCCCGGCGACCGGCCTCCTCCTCGGCGGCGGCCACCACGTCGGCGGCCACGTCGATGCCCACCACCCGGCCCGGTGCCACCCGCTCGGCCAGGTCGCAAGTGAGCGTCCCGGGCCCACAGCCCACGTCGAGCAGGTCGTCGCCGGCGGCGAGGTGGCCCAGCAGGTGGGCGGCCGAGTTCTCGGCGGTACGCCACCGGTGGCTGCGGAGCACGCTCTCGTGGTGCCCGTGGGTGTAGCGGTCGGCCATCGGCCCGTTTCTACCCCGGGGCGCGGTCGAGGCGGGTGAGGGCGGCGGCGATGGCCCGGAAGGCGGGGAGCGAGGCGGTCAGGCCCAGGTGGGTGCAGTCCACGCCCACGTTCTCGGCCGCCGGGTCGAGGCTGGCCCGCCAGTCGACGAAGCCGTCGCTGCGGGAGTGGACCGAGACGAACGGCACGGTCGCCGGGAACGGGGCCAGCCGGTCGGCCTCGTAGCGCTCGTGGCCGACCAGGTCGGGGCGCAGCCGGCGAGCCCACGCCGCCGCCTGGAGCACGGCGGCGGGCAGCCGTACGGCGAGGTGGGGCGGGTAGTGGACCCGCAGGGGCGCGCCCAGGGTGACGAGCAGCGAGACCGACGCCGGCTGGCGCACCACGGCGACCCGGGCCTCCTGACCGCCCCGGCTGTGACCGATCACCGCCACCGGGCCGCCCTCCTCGGCCGCCGCGGCCAGGATGCTCTCCTCCACGGCCTCGGCCATCCATTCCGGTGGGTGGTGGTTGCGTCCGACCGGCGCCCGGCGGGGCTGCCAGCCGCACCGCTCCAGCCACGGCTGCAGCAGGGACATGCTCCGGGCCCCGGCCAGGAAGCCGGGCACCAGGACGATGCGCCGCCCGCGGCCCTCGGGGACCCCCTCGCCGTCCCACAGCGGGTCGTCCTGCAGCTCGCGGGTCTCGCGCCGTAGCCGCAGTTCCCGCCACGACGGCCGCCCGAAGGCGCCCCGGAGGCCGCGAAGCGGGTCGGGGAGCGCGTGGCCGCCGTGCCCGCCGTGGCCAGCGTCGCCGCGGTGGTGCGGACCGCCCGTCACGCCCCTCTATCTACCAGGTGTCGACGTTGGGGCGACCGCGGGCCTCGACCGGAGTGGCCAGCAGCACGCCGGTGATCCAGCGCCGCGTGTCGGCCGGGTCGATGACGTCGTCGATCTCGCCGTGGCTGGCCACGTTGACGCCCCGACCGTGCGCGTGGGCCCGCTCGACCATCTCGGCGAAGACGGCGTCGCGCTCGACCGGGTCCTCGATGGCCTCCAACTCCTTGCGGTAGCCCAGCCGCACCGCCCCCTCGAGGTTCATCCCCCCGAACTCGGAGGTGGGCCAGCCCACGCAGAACAGCCCGGCTCGGAAGCTGCCCCCGGCCATGGCCTGGGCCCCCAGCCCATAGCCCTTGCGCAGGACGACGGTCCCGAAGGGCACGGCGAGGTTGGCGCCGACGACGAACAGCCGGCTCACGTGGCGGACCAGGGCGGTGCGCTCGGCCTCGGGGCCGACCATGAACCCCGGGGTGTCGCAGAGGAACAGCACGGGCAGGCCGTGGGCGTCGCAGAGCTGCAGGAACCGGGCCGCCTTGTCGGCGCCGGCGGCGTCGATGGCCCCGCCCAGGTGGCGGGGGTCGTTGGCGACCACGCCGATCGACCGGCCGTCGACGCGGGCCAGGGCGGTGACCATGCCGGGGGCGAAGCCGCCCCGCAGCTCGGTCACGGTGCCCTCGTCGGCCAGGATGGTCAGGACGTCGCGGACCTCGTACACCTGGGCCCGCCGCTCGGGCACGAGGTGGCGCAGGGCGGACTGGTCGGGGACCGGCCCCGGTGGGGCCTCGCCGCCCGCCAGGTGGCCGAGCACCGCCCGAGCCGCGGCCACCGCCTCGACCTCGTCGGCCACCCGCAGGTCGACCACGCCATTGGCCCACTGTTCGGCGACGGGGCCGATCTCGTCGGGGGTGACGGTGCCCAGCCCGCCGCCCTCGATCATGGCGGGGCCGCCCATGCCGATGTTGGCCCCCTCGGTGGCGATGACCACGTCGCAGCAGCCGAGCAGGGCGGCGTTGCCGGCGAAGCAGCGGCCGGCGGCGATGCCGACCAGGGGCACGGTGCCGCTCAGGCGGGCGAAGAGGTGGAACGCCATGGTGTCGAGGCCGGTGACCCCGGGGGCGTCGGTGTCGCCAGGGCGGCCACCACCCCCTTCGGCGAAGAGGACGACGGGGAGGTGCCGGCGCTCGGCCAGCTCGAACAGACGGTCCTTCTTGCGGTGGTTCTGGAACCCCTGGGTGCCGGCCAGCACGGTGTAGTCGTAGGAGGCGACGACGACGGGGCGGCCGTCGACGGTGCCCACCCCACCCACCAGGCCGTCGGCCGGGGTGTTGTCGATGAGGTCGTCGAGGTCGCGCCGTCGGCGCTGGGCGGCCACCGCCAGCGGGCCGTACTCGACGAAGCTGCCCGGGTCGCACAGGTCGGCCACGTTCTCGCGGGCGGTGCGCAGGCCGAGCCGCCGGCGCCGGGCCACGGCCTCGGGGCGGGCCTCGTCGAGGCCGCGCCGGTGGCGGTCGACCACGGCGGCCAGGTCGGCCCGCTCGTCGGGCTCGCCGTCGTCGTCGCGGCCCTCGGGGGCGTCGACGACACCGGGCTCGACCTCGACCAGCACCTCCCCCGGCAGCACGCCGTCCCCGGCGGCGACGTGGACGGCCCGCACGGTGCCGTCCACCTCGCCGGCCACGGCGTGCTCCATCTTCCTGGACTCGACGAGGACCACGACGTGGCCGGCCCGCACCGGGTCGCCGGGGGCCACCGCCACCGACAGCACCCGCCCCTGGAGCGGAGAGCGCACCTGCCGGCCGGTCACGGCGGGGACCGTAGCCGTGGCGGGCAGCCACCCGCCGTGGCGAGGAGTGCTACGTTCCGTGGTGTGACCCGGGGCGCCGGGTCGGGCGAGGAGCCGGGCGATGGCGAGGAACGGGGCGGGCGCGTCGGTCCGCCGGCGGGCGCGGGTGGCGATCGCCGCCGTGGCCGCCGTGGCGGTCGTCCTGGGGGCTGCCCCGGTCGGGGCCGAGCCCTACGAGGACGGTCAGGCGACCTGGGCCGGCAGCCGGTACTCCTCCACGCCGGCCCGGGGCTGGATGACCGCCGGCGGTCGCGACCGGGTGCTCGACATCGCCCAGATCGGCAATCGCATCTACGTCGCGGGCTCGTTCACGGGTATCCGCTACGGGCGGAGCGGCGCCGTGAGCCACCGGTCCTACCTGGTGGCCTTCGACCGCCGCACTGGCGAGCCGCTCTGGGGCTTCGACCCCCGCTTCGACGGCCCCGTCCACACCCTGGCCGTGTCCGCCGACGGACGCCGGCTCTATGCCGGTGGCGCCTTCTCCCGGGTCGACGGCCGCCCCCGCAACCGCCTCGTCGCCCTGGCTCCCGGCGGCCGGGTCGACCCCGGCTGGCGGGCCGACGCCCGCGGCGGCAACGTCTGGGCCCTCGTCGCCACCGACTCCCACCTCTTCGTCGGAGGGAGCTTCGGCGTCGTCGGCGGGTCCCGACGGGTCGGGCTGGCCCGGCTCCACCGGTCGACCGGGCGGGTCGACCGGGCGTGGTCCCCCGAGGCCCGCAACGGCAGCGTCCTGACCCTCGAGATGCCGCCGGGCCGCAACCGGCTGTACGTGGGAGGCCGGTTCACCGACGTGAACGGCCGCCCCGGCACTGCCGATCTGGTCGCCCTCGACCCGTGGCGCGAAGCCGTGGTCGACGGGTTCTCGCACCAGCCCCGGCGTGACGTGCTCGACATCCTGGCCGACGGTCGGGGTCGGGTCTGGCTGGCCCTCGACGGTGACGGCGGCCGGGCCGAGCTGCTCGGCGGCCGGGGCCGGGTGCTGCGGGCCTGGCCGGCCGACGGCGACGTCCAGACGGTGGAGCGCATCGGCGACCGGGTCTTCTTCGGCGGCCACGAGCTCGACGACCAGGCGGTGGCCACCGTCGACTACGACGACCCGGGCGACTGGGACACCCGCTCCTTCCGGCCGTCGGTGACCGGGGGCGAGGGCGTGTGGGCCTTCCACGCCGACGGTCGCCAGCTGTGGGTCGGCGCCCAGACCGACGGCCCGTTCACCGGGGTGGCCCGCTTCCCGGCCCGGTGAGCGCCGGGCCGGGAACCGTCGTCAGCTGATCTCGGCGTCGCCCGGGGGCGAGTCACCCACCACGAAGCGGTGCTTGAGCGCCCCCAGCACGGCGCCCAGGATCGGCGCCAGCCAGAACAGCCACAGCTGCTCGAGGGGCTCGCCACCCATGACCAGGGCCGGGCCCGTCGAGCGGGCCGGGTTCACCGACGTGTTGGTGATGGGGATGCTGATCAGGTGGATCAGGGCCAGCGTCAGGCCGATGCCCAGGGGGGCGAAGCCGACCGGCGCCCGGCGGTCGGTCACCCCCAGGATCACGATCACGAAGAGCGCGGTGAGCACGACCTCGGCCACCAGGGCCGCCCCGAGGGAGTACCCGCCGGGGGAGCCGGTCTCGCCGAAGCCGTTGGCGGCCAGCCAGTTGCCGCTGCGCTCGAAGCCGGGCCGGCCCTCGAGGATCAGCCACAGCAGCAGCGAGGCGCCGATCGCCCCCAGCAGCTGGGCGGCGACGTAGCCGACGACCCTGGCGCCCTCGAAGCGCTTGGCCGTCCACAGCCCGATGGTGACCGCCGGGTTGAAGTGCCCGCCCGAGACGTGACCGAGGGCGTAGGCGCCGGTGACCACGGTCAGGCCGAAGGCCAGGGACACGCCGAGGAAGGCGATGCCCAGCGGGTTGCCCAGCCCCCCGAAGTCGGCGGCGAACACGGCGGCGCCACAGCCGCCGAACACCAGCCAGAACGTGCCGAGGGCCTCGGCCCCCAGCGGACGGAAGCGGTCCATGTCGGTTCCCCTTCGTGGGATGCGTCCCCCGCTCCCGGCCGACCGTACTCTCGCGGCCATGAGCCATCGTGTGATCCAGTGGGCCACCGGTACCGTGGGCATCCACGCCGTTCCGGCCATCGTCGCCCACCCCGACCTCGAGTTGGCGGGCCTCTGGGTCCACAGCGACGACAAGGCCGGCCGCGACGCCGGCGAGCTGTGCGGCATCGACCCCGTGGGCGTCACCGCCACCCAGGACGCCGAATCCCTGCTCGCCCTCGACGCCGACTGCATCTGTTACACCGCCCACTCCGACGTGCGCCCCGGCGAGGTGGTCGACGACCTCTGCCGGATGCTGCGGGCGGGCAAGAACGTGGTCAACACCTCGTTCGTGGCCCTGCTCCACCCCCGCCAGGCCGGCTTCCTCGACCAGCTCCAGGCCGCCTGCGAGGAGGGCGGCACGACCTTCTTCACCTCCGGGATCGACCCCGGGTACGGCAACGCCGGCGTGACCATCGGTGCCCTCGGCCTCTGCAAGGAGGTGCGCCACGTCCGCATGATGGAGATCGTCAACTACGCCACCTGGGACAACCCGTTCACCATGTTCGAGATCATGGGGTTCGGCAAGGAGGACCCGTCGCAGTCGCTCCTCCTGTCGCCCGGCAGCACGACGATGGCCTGGGGCCCGGTGGTGGCCCTGGTGGCCGAGTCCATGGGCCTCGAGCTCGACGAGATCACCGAGTGGCACGAGGTGCTGCGGGCCGGCGAGGACGTCCAGATCGCCTCGGGCACGGTCCCGGCCGGGACCATCAGCGCCATGCGCTTCGAGATCCGGGGCCACGTGGCCGGTGAGGAACGGGTGGTGGTCGAGCACGTCACCCGCCTCCGTGACGGCGACGCCCCCGACTGGCCCCAGGGCGAGGGCTACCGCATCCTCGTGACCGGCGAGCCCCACGTGAAGGTGGAGGTCTCGGTCAGCTCCGACCTCGGCGACCACAACCACGCCGGCTGCCTGGCCACGGCCATGCACGTGGTCAACGCCATCCCCGCCGTGGTCGCGGCCGACCCGGGCGTGCGCACCCTGCTCGACCTGACCCCGCACTTCCGGCACTGACGTGGCTCCCGGCGACGACGACACGACGCTCTACGATCGGGCCGGCGGTCAGCCCTTCTTCGACGCGCTGGTCGAGCGCTTCTACGAAGGGGTCGAGACCGACCCGGTGCTGCGTCCGCTCTACCCGGAGGACCTCGAGCCGGGCAAGCGCCACCTGGCCCTGTTCCTGGCCCAGTACTGGGGAGGGCCGACCACCTACTCCGACGAGCGGGGCCACCCCGCCCTGCGGGCCCGGCACCTCCCCTTCGTGATCGACACCCCCGAGCGCGACGCCTGGGTCACCAACATGGTCGCCGCCATCCGCGCCGGCGGCCTCGCCCCCGACGACGAGGCCGCCTTCATCACCTACGCCAGCGACGCCGCCACCTTCCTCATCAACCAACGCCCGCTCGGCCTCCGGCCGTAACGCTCGTCGCCGCCTTCGCGGCGACGACCAGGCTGCCGACGGCAGCTTCCGCGCCCGTCCACGCCGCTGCTTCGGCTGGCGCCTCCGCAGCCTGACCCTCCGCCGGGCCGTCGTGACGCCTGAGCCCCCACCGCGGGCCACACTCTTCCGATGAGCTATCGCGTGATCCAGTGGGCGACCGGGGGTGTGGGGAAGGCGGCGATCGAGGGGATCCTCGACCATCCGGACCTGGAGCTGGTGGGGGCCTGGGTGCACAGCGCCGACAAGGACGGGCTCGATCTCGGTGAGTTGGTGGGCCGGGACCCCGTCGGGGTGACGGCCAGCGCCGACGCCGACGCCCTGCTCGCCCTCGACGCCGACGCCGTCGTCTACGCCCCCGTGCTGGCCGACCCCGCCGTGGTCGAGGCCATCCTCGCCTCGGGCAAGAACGTGGTCACCCCGCTGGGCTGGTTCTACCCGGTCGACCAGGACACGTCCCGGCTGGAGGCGGCCTGCGCCGCCGCCGACGTCACCCTGCACGGCACCGGCATCCACCCCGGCGGCATCACCGAGCGCTTCCCGCTCATGGTGTCGGCGCTGTCCAACGCCATCACCCACGTGCGGGCCGAGGAGTTCTCCGACATCCGCACCTACGACGCCCCCGACGTGGTCCGCCACGTGATGCTGTTCGGGGCCACCCCCGAGGAGGCGGCGGGCAGCATCATGCTCAACGTGCTGGGTGCCGGCTTCCAGCAGTCGGTGCGCATGGTGGCCGACGAACTGGGCTTCCGCCTCGACCCCGAGCTGGTGACCTCCCACGAGGTGGCCGTGGCCACGGCGCCGATCGAGTCGCCCATCGGCCCCATCGGGCCGGGCCTGGTCGCCGCCCAGCGGTTCCGCTGGGTCGGCACCGTCGACGGCGAGCCCGCCGTGACCGCCGCCGTGAACTGGTTCATGGGCGAGGACCACCTCGACCCGGGCTGGACCTTCGGCCCCGAGGGCGAGCGCTTCGAGGTCGAGGTCACCGGCGATCCGCCGGTGCAGGTCAGCTTCCACGGCCTGCACCCCGACTCGGTGGCCGAGGGCCTGGCCCGCAACCGGGGGATCGTGGCCACGGCCATGCACTGCGTGAACGCCGTGCCCTACGTCTGCGCCGCCGAGCCGGGCCTGCTCACCTACCTCGACCTCCCCCTCGTCGCCGGTCGCGCCGCCCCCCACCTCCGCTGACTGTGAGGATCTCGGGCGTGGCCCGGGGTGTTGTGCTGGGC
>CAYTJS010000040.1:15009-18428 GCA_964438115.1 uncultured Iamiaceae bacterium | reverse complement strand
AGGGCCCCAACGGCAACCCCGACCCCGTCGCCTCGGCCCGCGACATCCGCGAGACCTTCGCCCGGATGGCCATGAACGACGAGGAGACGGTGGCCCTCGTCGCCGGCGGCCACACCTTCGGCAAGGCCCACGGCGCCGCCGACGCCGACCAGTACGTCGGCCGCGAGCCCGAAGGCGCCGAGCTGGAGGACCAGGGGCTGGGCTGGATCAGCAGCTACGGCTCCGGCAAGGCCGGCGACACCATCACCAGCGGGATCGAGGGGGCGTGGACCCCCACCCCGGTGACCTGGGACAACAGCTACTTCGACACGCTGTTCGGCTACGAGTGGGAGCTGACGAAGAGCCCCGCCGGTGCCCACCAGTGGCGGCCCACCGACCGGGCGGCCGACGACACCGTGCCCGACGCCCACGACCCGGCGAAGCGCCACGCCCCGATGATGACCACCGCCGACCTGGCCCTGCGCTTCGACCCCGCCTACGAGGCCATCGCCCGCCGGTTCCACGAGGACCCCGAGGCCTTCGCCGACGCCTTCGCCCGGGCCTGGTTCAAGCTGACCCACCGTGACATGGGCCCGGTGAGCCGCTACGCCGGGCCCGAGGTGCCCACCGAGGAGCTCATCTGGCAGGACCCGGTCCCCGCCGTGGACCACGAGCTGGTCGACGACGCCGACGTGGCCGCCCTCAAGGCCGAGATCCTGGCCTCGGGCGTGTCGGTGACCGACCTCGTGCGCACCGCCTGGGCCTCGGCCTCCACCTTCCGCACCAGCGACAAGCGGGGCGGCGCCAACGGCGCCCGCATCCGCCTCGCCCCACAGAAGGACTGGGACGCCAACCAGGGCGTGGCCCCGGTGCTGGAGGCCCTCGAGGGCGTGCAGTCCCGGTTCAACGCCTCCGCCACCGGTGACAAGCGGGTCTCGATGGCCGATCTCATCGTCCTGGCCGGTGCCGCCGCCGTCGAGCGGGCCGCCGCCGACGCCGGGGTCGAGGTGACCGTGCCGTTCCGGCCCGGGCGCACCGACGCCACCCAGGAGCAGACCGACGTCGAGTCCTTCGCCGTGCTCGAGCCGACCGCCGACGGGTTCCGCAACTACGCCCGGCCCGGCGACAAGCGGCGCCAGGAGGAGCTGCTGGTCGACAAGGCCAGCCTGCTCGGCCTCACCGCCCCGGAGATGACCGTGCTGGTCGGCGGGCTGCGGGCCCTCGGCGTGAGCAACGGCTCGGCCGGGGTGCTGACCGACCGGCCCGGGGTGCTCAGCACCGATGTCTTCGTCAACCTGCTCGACGTGGCCACCGACTGGTCGGTGGGGGTCGAGGAGGGCGTCTACGAGGGCCGGGACCGGGCCAGCGGCGAGGTGCGCTGGACGGCCACCGCCGTCGACCTGGTCTTCGGCTCCAACTCCCAGCTGCGAGCCGTGGCCGAGGTGTACGGCGCCGACGACGCCGGCGAGAAGTTCGTCGCCGACTTCGTCGCCGCCTGGACCAAGGTCATGGAGGCCGACCGCTTCTGACCCGACCGGTTCCCGATCACCGGCCAACGAGGGCCCGCCCCGTCACCGTCGACAGGGCGGGCCCTCCTGCGTCCCGATCCGATCTGGTGTGAGTTGGTCACGCCCAGGCTGACCAACTCACGCAATTTCGGGATGGGTGAGTGGGGCAGGATGGGGGTGTGCGTGTCGGCGTGGTGGTGCTGCCCGAGCACCCGTGGCCGGTGCTGGCCGAGCGGTGGCGGCGGGCCGAGGCCCTGGGGCTCGACCACGCCTGGACCTATGACCACCTGAGCTGGCGCTCCCTGCGGAACGGGCCGTGGCACGCCGCCGTGCCCGTGCTCACCGCCGCCGCCACCGTCACCGACCGGCTGCGGCTGGGCACCCTCGTCGCCTCGCCCAACTACCGCCACCCGGTCCCCTTCGCCCGTGAGCTGATCACCCTCGACGACGTCTCGGGCGGGCGCATCACCCTCGGGATCGGCAGCGGGGGCACCGGCTTCGACGCCACCGTGCTGGGTGACGCCCCCTGGTCGGCGCGGGAGCGGGCCGACCGCTTCGAGGAGTTCGTCACCCTGACCGACCTCCTACTGTGCCGGCCCGAGACCACCTGGCGAGGCCGATACTACGCCGCCCACCAGGCGGTGTCCCACCCCGGCTGCGTGCAACGACCCCGGCTGCCGCTGGCCATCGCCGCCGCCGGCCCCCGGGGGCTGCGCCTGGCCGCCGAGCACGGCGACGCCTGGGTCACCATCGGCGACGGCACCCGACCGGACCCCGCCCCGGTGGCGGAGGGCGTGGCCGTCGTGGGCGACCAGGTCGCCCGCCTCGAGGACGCCTGCGCCGCCCTCGACCGGGACCCGGCCACCATCGACCGCATCGCCCTCACCGGCCTGACCCTCGACAGCGGCCTCGGGTCGCCGGCTCAGTTCGAGGACACGGTCGGGCGCTACGCCGAGGTGGGCGTGACCGACCTCGTGGTCCACTGGCCCCGCCCCACCCCGCCCTACCACGGCGACGAGGCCGCCTTCGAGGCCATCTTCGCCGATCGCGGCTGAGGCCTGCACAGACGATCCGTACGTTGTACGTTCTCTCCGGGGGAGAGAACATGGCACGGTTGGCGGGAAAGGCCACGGTGATCGTGGCCGCGCTGGTCGCCCCGGTGTTGTCCGGCGTCATCGGAGCCGAGGGCGCCACGGCCAGTCGGCCAGTCGGCTCCGGCACCGAGGCGGCGCGACCTGCCCCACCCGGCAGCTGACCGACCTCGACGCCAACGTGGGCAACACGCCGAACATCAACGGCTGGAGCTCTGCGACCCTCGTGCTCACGGCGACGCTGCTCGCGTCCCTCCTCCTCGCCGCCCCCCCGGCACCCCCCGCCCTGGCCGACGGCAACGAGTCCCCCGGCGCGCCGACGGGGTTCCGGGAGATGAGTGCAGGCGGCTACTTCACCTGCGGTGATCGACGACGGCGCGGTGCGCTGCTGGGGCGACGGCATCGGGGGACAGCTCGGCCAGGGTGGATCAGGAGCGGCGAGGGGACGGCCCGGGTGAGCTCGGCGACGACCTCCCCGCCATCGATCTCGGCACCGGACGCACCGCCACCGCCATCACCGCCGGCGGCAGCCACGCCTGCGCACTCCTCGACAACGCCCAGGTCAAGTGCTGGGGCGAGAACTCGGGCGGCCAACTCGGGCTCTGCGACACGACACGCCGGGGCGACGGTCCCGAGGAGATGGGGAACTCGCTTCCCGCCGTCGATCTTGGCGCCAGCCGCACCGCCACGGCGATCACCGCCGGCGGCAGCCACACCTGCGCCCTCCTCGACAACAACCAGGTCAAGTGCTGGGGTGACAACTTCTACGGCCAACTCGGCCTCGGCGACACGACACGCCGGGGCGACGGACCTGGCGAGATGGGCGACGCACTCCCCGCCA
>CAYTJS010000040.1:0-14909 GCA_964438115.1 uncultured Iamiaceae bacterium | reverse complement strand
TAGCCCTCGGCACCGGACGAACCGCCACCGCCATCACCGCCGGCTGGGGCCACACCTGCGCACTCCTCGACAACAACCAGGTCAAGTGCTGGGGGGAGAACTCCCACGTCCAACTCGGCCTCGGTGATACCGACCACCGTGGCGACGCGCCCGCCGAGATGGACGACGCACTCCCCGCCATAGCCCTCGGCACCGGACGAACCGCCACCGCCATCACCGCCGGCTGGGGCCACACTTGCGCCCGCCTCGACGACGGCGTGCGCAAGTGCTGGGGTGGCAACATCCGAGGAGAGCTCGGTCTCGGCGATCGCACCAACCGGGGGAACGGTCCTGGCGAGATGGGCGACGCCCTCCTCCCGGCGAACGGCGTCCCCGCCATGAGCGTCACGATCCTCGCTGACCACACCGCCGTCGAGGCGGGTGAGGACATCGGCTACGACGTGACGGTCACCAATACGGGGACCACCCTGCTGTCACAGATCCGCGTCCAGGCGCCCGATGTGCCCGACTGTGCCGCCAACCCGCCCGACCTGCTCCCCGGACAGCAGCACGTCGTGGAGTGCTCGTACACGACCACGCCCGATGACGTCCCGCAGATGACCAACCAGGTGCTGGTCACCTCACGCCAAGCCGACCCCGTGCTCTCCGGGACCCGGCGCACCCGGGTGATCGAAGAAGCCATCCGCCCCGACGCCCAGATCCGGGTCGGCAACGGCGCCTTCATCGGCACCACCACCTACAACACCACCGGCTCGGGCCAATCCCGCTCCGCCACCGTCGGCAACCAAGGCACCGCCACCTTCACCGGCCGCATCCAGAACGACGGCAACGTCACCGACGACATCACCCTCCTCGGCCAGCCCACCACCAGCCGCTACACCGTCACCTACAAGGACGGCCCCACCAACATCACCGCCCAGGTGACCGCTGGCACCTACACCATCGACGACCTCGCCCCCGGCGCCACCCACGACATCACCATCCAGATCAAGGCCAAGGCCGGCACCCCCGTCGGCAACCAGGTCACCCGCACCCTCACCGCCACCAGCGGCGCCGACCCCGACCTCGACGACACCGTCAAGACCACCGTCCGCCGCACCTGAACCCCACGAGACCCGTTCCGGGCCCACCGCCGCGGGATGCCGCGGCGACCAGAGCCGAGAACCGAGCAGGCCGTCAGGGACGGAGCTCGACGAAGCCGGCGGCGGCGAAGTCGCCGTCGAAGGCGAACGCCTCGGTGATCCGGCGGCGGCGCATCACGGCGAAGCTGGTGGCATCGACGAACGAGTACTCACGCTCGTCGTGCCGGCGCAGCCACGCCATAGCGTCGTCCTGGTCCGCCGGGGTCACGTACTCCATCGTGAGGCGGCTCGATCGGTCGAGAAGGTCCAGCATCTGCACCGCCGCTCCATGACCGCGGCGGCGCCGGAGGAGGGTCCAGACCTCACCCCGGATCTGGTCGGTCGTCAGCAGCGGCTCCGACGCCCGGGCGTCGAGCAGGGCTGCGGCTGCGTCCCGGTGCCGGTCCTGCGGGTTGCGCAACGCCGCCCAGAACGAGGTGTCGACGAAGATCACCGGTAGACGACGTCGTCGATGGACTCGTCCGGGTCCCAACCGTCGTCGATCCCGACCAGCTGCCAGAGGGGGTCCTCCTCGAGCGGCGGCAGGGGCAGCAGGCCCTCGCGCACGCAGCGGCGGATGACGGCCGCCTTCGAGACCCCCTCCTCGTCGGCCTGACGCTGGACGGCGTCGTCGAGCTCCTGCTCGATCATGATCTGCAGCCGCTTCATGGCCATCGGCCGATCCTACGCCTCCATCACTCCGGTGACGCTGCTGTAACCCTGCGATCTGGCGTCAGTTGGTCATCGTGGGAGGGACCAGCTCACGCAATTTCCGGAGGTTCTGGAGGAGGGCGTCGGCGGCGGGGGACGGGGGGCGGTCGGCGCGTTGGACCGCGGCGAGGGTGCGGTGGGTGAGGGGTTCGGCCACGGCCCGGTGCAGCGGGTCGGGGCCGGTCTCGGCCTGGATCACCGGCAGGACCGTCCAGCCCACGCCGAGGCGGACCATCTCGGCCAGCACCTCGGGCTGGTGGGAGTCGGCCACCACCTCGACCGGCGCCCCCACGGCCCGGAGGGCGTCGGTGACGACGGCCCGGGTCCGCGACCCGGCCGGGAACGTGACCCAGGGCCCCCAGCCCGACGGGGGCCCGACGGGCGCGCCGTCGGGGGCGTACACGGCGAGGGGCTCGTCGAGCAGGGGGACCACCGACCGGTCGGGGCCGGCCTCGGGGGCCACGCAGACGGCCACGTCCACCTCGCCCCGGGCCAGAAGATCGAGCACCTCGCCCGACGGCCGGACGTTGAGGTGCAGGTCGACGTCGGGGTGGTCACGCCGGAACGCCCGCAGCGCCTCGGAGAAGTGGTGGACGGCGGCCACGTCGATGAGGCCGACCCGCAGGCGACCGGTCCGCCCACTCCGTCGGGCCTCGACCCAGCGGGCCAGGTCGCCGGTGTCGGCCAGGACCCGCTCGGCGTGGCGGACCACCTCGACGGCGTCGTCGGCCAGGCGCCGGCCCCGACCCTCGGCCTCGAACAGCCGCAGCCCCAGACGCCGCTCCAGCTCGGCCAGGCCCTGGGAGAGGGCCGAGGGCGACACCCCCACCCGCTCGGCGGCCCGGGCGAAGGTCGGCTCCGTGGCGGCGGCCACCAGGTACTCGAGCTGCTGCACGGTCAGGTTGGGCAGGCGGGAACCGTTCACGCCCGTCCGAGCATAGTGAAGTGTTCCTTCAGTGACTCACAGGTTCGTGAACCATCGCTTAGGATCCCGGCCCATGACCTCGACCCCGCCCACCCCGACCGTCGCCCCCGCCGACGGCAAGCTCGGCATCCTCTGCGTCGGCCTCGGCGCCGTCACCACGACCCTCATCGCCGGCGTCGAGCTGGCCAAGCGGAGCGAGGCCGACCCCGTCGGCGCCCTGACCCAGATGGGCACGATCCGGATCGGCAAGCGCACCGAGGACAACGTGCCGCTGATCAAGGACTTCGTCCCGCTGGCCGACCTCGACCAGATCGTGTTCGGCGCCTGGGACCCGTACCCGGACGACGCCTACGCCGCCGCCGTGCGGGCGGGCGTGCTCGAACCCAGCCGCCACCTCGAGGGCATCGCCGAGGAGCTGCGCAGGATCCGCCCGATGCCGGCCGCCTTCGACCCGGACTACGTGAAGCGCCTCGAGGGCACCAACGTCATGGCCTCGACCTCCAAGCGGGCCATGCTCGACCAGATCCGGGCCGACATCGCCGCCTTCCGCGACGAGCACCTCTGCGAGCGCCTGGTGATGATCTGGTGCGGCTCCACCGAGATCTACATCGAGCCCGGCCCGGCCCACGCCTCCCTCGAGGCCTTCGAGGCGGCGATCGACGCCGAGGACCCGTCCATCGCCCCGTCGATGCTCTACGCCTACGCCGCCCTGCAGGAGGGCGTGCCCTTCGCCAACGGCGCCCCCAACCTGGCGGTGGACACCACGGTGCTGCGCACCTACGCCGAGGAGCACGGGGTGCCCATCTCGGGCAAGGACTTCAAGACGGGCCAGACGCTGATCAAGACCGTCCTGGGCCCGATGCTCAAGGCCCGCATGCTCGGCCTCTCGGGCTGGTTCTCGACCAACATCCTGGGCAACCGGGACGGCGAGGTCCTCGACGATCCCGAGAACTTCAAGACCAAGGAGGTCTCGAAGCTGGGCGTGCTCGAGGACGTGCTCGAACCCGAGCGCTTCCCGCAGCTCTACGGCGACGCCTACCACAAGGTGCGGATCAACTACTACCCGCCCCGGGGTGACAACAAGGAGGGCTGGGACAACATCGACCTGTTCGGCTGGCTCGGCTACCCGATGCAGCTCAAGGTCGACTTCCTGTGCCGCGACTCGATCCTGGCCGCGCCCCTGGCGCTGGACCTGTGCCTCTTCATGGACCTGGCCCAGCGGGCCGGCCTGGGCGGCATCCAGGAGTGGCTGAGCTTCTACTACAAGTCACCCCAGGTGGCACCGGGCCTGTACCCCGAGCACGACCTGTTCATCCAGCTGACGAAGCTGAAGAACACCCTGCGCTGGATGATGGGCGAGGACCAGATCACCCACCTGGGCCAGGACTACTACCAGGAGGGGTAGCGGGCGGGCGTCAGTCGCCCTTGCCGCGGACGACGTAGGCGATCGCCACCACCGCCACCACCAGGGCGATGAAGGTGCCCACGCCGATGGGCCCCACCCTGGGGCCCATCACGGCCATGAGCACGATCAGGCCCAGCCCGACCAGGACGATCTTGACCCCGTTGCCGGCCATCAGCCGCCCATCATGGCCGCTCGCCGCCTGAGGGTACGGCCACCCAGGAGGAGGGCGAGGGCGACCAGGACGAGGCCGCCGATGGTGGCGCCGGTACGGGGCAGGGTCCCGGTGGGGGTGCTGCCGGTGCCCAGGTCGTCGCTGGAAACGCTGGCGGTGTCGGCGTTGTTGTCGAGGTCGGACTCGTCGAGGGTCGAGGACACCTCGGCGGTGTTGGGCACGGTGGTGCCCGCCGGGGCCCTCAAGACCGTGGAGATCAGCACCGGCTCCGCGGGGGCGCCGGCGGCGAGGGGGGCGTCGTGCACGCAGGTCACGGTCTGGCCCGCAGCCGTGCAGGACCAGCCGTCACCGGAGGCGGCCACGAACCGCAAGGCCCGGTCCAGCGTGTCGACCAGGGTGATCGGGCCCGGGTCGTCACCGGGACCGTTGTTGGTCACCACCAGTTCCCACACCACCCGGGGGGCGGTGGGGTCGCCCTGGACCGAGGCGACCGTCTTGGTCACGGTCAGGTCGACCGGGGGGAACTGCACCGGGACGGGGTCGTCGGTGCCGCCGGTGTCACCGGGCTCACCCGGGTTGGGATCGGTCGGATCGGCGTTCGACCCCGAGTCCGACAGGTCCTGGACGTCCTCACCCCGCGGTGAGGTCCCGAAGGCCACCGCCGTGTTGCGGAAGGGGCCCCGCCCGTTGCCCGGCACCACCCGGACGGTGATCTCGATGTCGCCGCGCTCGCCGACGCCGAGACGGTCACCACCGTTCAGCAGCGCCGTCGACCCCGACGGCTTGCCGTTGTACCCGCGGTTCACGCTCAGCTCGTCGGAGACCACCCGCAGCACCCGGAAGGACTCGACCCCCACGAAGGTCTCGGTCAGGTCGTCGACGACCTGCACCGCGGTCAACGGCGTCTCACCGGCGTTGGTCACCCGGATCCGGTACGTCAGGTCATAGGAGCCGTCACCGTTGCCGGTCGGGGCCGCGATCACCCGCTTGGCCACCCCGATCTGCGGGGAGATGGTCCTCACCGACGCCGTGTCGGTGTCGGAGGGCGCCGAGTCGTCCGGCGCCTGACCGGTCACGGTCACCGTGTTGACCACGTCACCGGGCACCGTGCCCTCGACGTAGACCATCATCGAGTCACCCGCCGCCAGCGAGGCCCACGACCCCGCACCGCGGATCACCGCGTCGCCTTCGTCGACACCGAGAACGGCGTCGTCGAGGGTGAGGTCCGTGAGGGTCGCATCCCCGGTGTTGGTGATCAGGAAGCACCAGGTCACCGGGGCGCCCCGCTCGGCCTCCACCGACTCGGCGCCGGCGCAGTCGCCGCCGTCGTCATGACCGGCGTAGACGGTCTTGTCGACCCGGATCGACGGATCGACCTCGTCGACCTCGGCGTCGTCGTCGTCGGTGACCTCGTCACCATCCGGCGTCTCACCGGTGACCGTGGCCACGTTCACCAGATCACCGCTGACCGTGCCCTCATGGGTCAAGGTCACGCTGTTCCCCGGGGTCAGGTCGGCCACCGTCTCGGAGAACCCCAGATCCGGGTCCTCCACGGTCACGTCCAGCGGCACCTCGCCGGTGTTGGTCACCACGAAGCACCACGTCACCGGCGCCGCGGCCCGGGCCACCACCCGCTCACCGCCAGGGCAGGACCCCGGCCCGTCATGGCCCATCACCACCGACTTCTCGACCCTCACCCCGGGGACCAGCTCGGTCACCGACGCCGTGTCCTCGTCGGCGACGTCGGGACCCAACGGCGGCGTCGCCGACACCGACACGGTGTTGGTCAGGTCGCCGTTCAACGTCCCTTCGAAGAAGAAGGTCACCACGTCGCCGGGCCCGAGCGGCGATGGCACCGGACCCACCGGGGTCAGATCACCAAGGGCGATGCCGAGGTCGGCGTCGACCACCCTCAGGTCGCTCAGGTCGCTGTCGCCGGTGTTGGTCACCGTGAAGCACCACGTCACCGCGCTCCCCGCCTCACCGGCATGGACGTCGTCGGCACGGGCACAACCGGCACCATCGTCGTGGCGGCCATAGACCGACTTCACCACGGAGATGGCCGGACGGATCTCGTCGACCGAGGCGGTGTCCCGGTCGGTCACGTCGACCCCGCGAGGGGTCGTCCCCGTGGCCTCGACGGTGTTGTCGAGGTCGCCGTCGACCGTGTCGTCGACCCGGAGGACGGCGACGTCGCCGGGAGCCATGTCGTCGAGCGAGCCGGTGACGACGGTCATCCCGCCCGTCGGGCCGCTGGTGACGCCGAGATCAAGGTCCTCCAGGACCACGTCCAGACGGGTGTCACCGCTGTTGGTCACCGTGAAGCACCAGGTCACCGCGTCACCGGCTCGGGCGGTCAGGTGGTCACCGGCGGCGGCGCAGCCGGCGCCGCCCGTGTGCCCGGCGTAGACACCCTTGTCCACCGTGACCGCCGGGGCCAGGAGGTTCACCTCGGCGGTGTCGTCGCCCTCGACGATGCTGCCGTTGGGCGACTCGGCGCTCACCGAAGCCGTGTTGACCACGTCGGCGGTGATCATGCCGTCGTGGTGGACCACGGCGCCCTGGCCCACGGCCAGGTCGGGCACCGGCAGGGTCAAGCCGAGGTCGGGGTCCGTGATCGTCACCGCGTTCAGGGCGGTCTCGCCGGTGTTGGTCACCACGAAGCACCAGGTGACCTCCTGGCCGTCCTCACCGGCAACCAGCTCACCGCCCTCGCAGGAGGCGCCGCCGTCGTGGCCCTCGTAGACCGTCTTCTCGATCGAGACGCCGGGCACCACTTCGGTGACCGAGGCATCGTCCTCGTCGGAGACATCCGGACCCAGGGGCGGACGACCGGTGGCCGTCGCCGTGTTGACCAGGGACCCGTCGATGGCGCCCTCGTAGAAGAGCACGACCGTCTCGCCCTCGACCAGGTCGGCCAGGTCGCCGGGCCCGACGACGGTGAGGTCCGTCTCGTCGATGCCGAGGTCGGGGTCGGCCACGGTGATGTCGGACAACGCGCCCTCGTCGGCGGCGTTGGTGACGGCGAAGCACCACGTCACCTCGTCACCGGCCTCGCCGGTCACCGACTCACCCGCCGTGTCACACCCGGCGCCGCCGTCATGGCCGGCGTACACCGTCTTCTCCAGGCTCACCACCGGGGCGATCACGTCGATGGCGGCGGTGTCGTCGTCGGTGACGTCGGGGCCGACGGGCGGTGTGCCGCTGGCGGTCACCGTGTTGGCCAGGTCGGTCGAGGCCGGGCCCTCCAGGTAGAGGGCCACGGTGCCGCCGGCGGGGAGGGAGGCGAGGCTGCCGGACAGCACCGTCATGTCGGTCTCGTCCGCCAGCAGGGCCGGGTCGTCGAGGGTGACGTCGGCCAGGTCGACGTCACCGGTGTTCACCACCTCGAAGCACCAGGTGACGGTGTCCCCCGCCAGGGCGAAGGTCTCCTCCACCGCCCCCGGACAGCCCGCTCCGTCGGTGTCACCCCGGTACACGGTCTTGCGCACCTCGATGGCGGGGCTGATCTCGTCCACCTCGGCCGTGTCCTCGTCGCTGGGCTGCACCCCGGCCGGGGACGTCCCCACCACTGACGCCGTGTTCACCAAGTCACCCGAGGCGGTGGCCTCCCACCAGAGCATCTGGCTCTCGCCCCGGGCGAGGCCGGCGATGACGAGGTCGTCGCCCTCGATGCCGAGGTCCACGTCGGTCACGACCACGGCCGAGAGCGGGCTCTCGCCCGTGTTGGTCACCTCGAAGCAGTAGGTCACGGCGTCGCCGTTGCGCACCGTCTCGAGATCGGCACCGGGACAGCCGGCCCCATCGGTGTGGCCGCGATAGACGGTCTTCTCGATCTGGATGCCGGGGCCGACCAGGTCGACTTCTGCGGTGTCGCTGTCCTCGACGGTGGGACCGCCGGACCCGACGTGACCGGTCGCGGTGGCGGTGTTGACCAGGTCGCTGCTCACCGAAACCGTGGCCCGGAAGGTCACGGTGGCGCCGGGCGCCAGGCTGGCGGGGTTGCCCGAGACCAGGTCGAGGTCGCCGGTGGCCAGGCCCAGGTCGGCGTCGGTCACCTCGACGTCGGTCAGGGTGACCTCGCCGCTGTTGGTGACCACGAAGCAGTAGGTCACCGGCTCGCCGCTCTCCTGCTCCACCAGCTCGGTGCCGGGGCAGGACGTGGGGAGGCCGGCGGCCACCGTCTTCTCGATGGTGATGGCGGCCTCGGCGTAGCCGAAGTCGACGTCGGTGCGGTCCTGACCGGCGGCCAGGCTGAAGGCGGCCGAGTGCGGGCTGCCCACCCCGTCGGGGTCCGCGGTCGGGGTCCGACCGGCGGGCAGGGACCCGGGGTCGACCTCGACGGTGTAGTCACCGGGGTAGATGCCGTCGAAGAGGTAGACGCCGTTGGCGCCCGTGGTGGTGGTGGCCACCTCGTCACCGGCGTCGTTGCGGAGCACGACGGTGACCCCGACCAGGCCGGGCTCGCCGACGTCCTGGACGCCGTCGCCGTCCTGGTCGTCCCACACCCGGTCCCCGACGGAGCCCGGGTCGGCGACCGGCGTGATCTTGACGTCGGTGTAGTCGCCGTAGTCGCTGTCGAGGAACACGTTGTTCTCGATCTCGGTCACGCCCGGGGCGAGGGGGTCGTCGACGACCACGTCGAAGCTCACCGTCCGGGTCTCGCCGACGCCGATGGCCGGCGGCAGCAGGGCGCCGCCCTCGTCGAAGCCGAACGGGGTCCCCGTCGCCGCGTCGGGGTAGGGCGAGCCGTTGGTGGTGGTCGAGTCCTCGACGTAGGTGGTGTGTTCGGGGATGTCGTCGGTCAGCAGCAGGTCGTCGACCGGCTGGAGGCCGCGGTTGGTGATGGTGATCGTGTACCGGATGGTGTCGCCCGGCTCGGCCAGGCCGTCACCGTCGTCGCCGACGATCTCGGCGTCCTTCACCATGTCGAGGGTCGGGAAGGGCAAAACGGTGGTGCCCATGTCGATGGCCGGCGCCACGGCGTTCAGGCCGGGGACCTGACCCCACGCCGCGGCGATGTCGGTGCCGTCGACGGTGTAGATGCGGGCCCCGGTCATGTCCCCGTCGCCGGTGCCCTTCGAGCTCTCGAAGGCCGAGTTGGCGAAGCAGCTCGTGCCGCCGTAGTCCTTGATGAGACGGGGCTGGAGGGCCCCCGCCGCGCACGAGAAGTTGTACTTGTTCCCGTTGGGGTCGGTGTTCGGCCCCGTCGTCGGGTCGGCGTCGAGGTCGATGTAGAGCGTGGTGGCCGCCGTCGGCGCCACCCAGACCGGGCTGTCGACCTCGGTGTTGCCGTCCGACCCGGGCGCATAGCCGAGGACCACCATCGGGGTGAGGCCGGTGGTGGGCACCAGGCTGAAACCCCAGTTGTACGACCGGCTCTGGTCGTTGCCGCTCCCGCTCTCGGGGGTGGTGATCGAGTGGAGGGCGTAGAAGGGGTTGCCGGGGCTCGAGTACCGCACGCCCTGGTCCTGGGGGACGATGTGGTTGGCGTGGCCACCGGCCGGCACCGAGATCGTGCCCGTGCCACCACCGGACTGCGTGTAGCCGACCGTGATGGCGGTGGCGCCCGGGTTGTAGAGGAAGACCCGGGTCCGCAGGGAGGTCCCGCTGCCCGAACTCACGGGGGTGAGGTACTCGTCGGCCCACTGCTCGGTGGGGACGAGGTCGAAGAGCCGCCCCTCCCACTGCGCGCCGTTGTCGCCCGTGGCCAGGAAGACGCTGACCGGCCGGTCCGCCGTCACGGTGTCCCCGATGTTGACGCCGCCGTTGACGAGATGGGTCTCGCCGGCGTCGAGGCTCACCGTCGAGCCGTCGTCGAGGGTGACGGTCGTGGCGTCCTCGGCGGCGACGACCACGAGCCCGACGTACTCCCACTGCGTGGCGAGGAGGCCCTCGCCGGTGCCGCCGTAGGTGACGTCCTCGCCGACCGGGGCGACGAACTCGTACCCGAAGGCGTTGGTGTCGCGGACGACGGCCGCGCCGGCGTGCAGGGTGGTGGCACCGGTCGGCCAGCCGCCGGCGGTCACGACCAGGGCCCCGCTCGAGACGACCCGGTCGCCGCCGTCGTAGTCGATGGTGGCCGGCGAACCGGTCGGGACCCAGTTGTCGAGGACGTGGGTCTCGCCCTCGTCCAGGTTCAGGGTCACGCTCGTCGCCCCGGGGGCGCCGAACGGATCGGCGTCGTAGCCGTCCTCCCAGTGGTCGATGACGACCTCGTTGCCGTCGACGGCGGAGACCATCGAGGTGATGAGGCGGATGGGCGAGTCGATGTTGCCCGGCGAGGCCGCGCCGTACATCCCCTCGAGGACGGCCTTGAACTCCGCGGCGTCCCACGGCAGGTAGTGCGTCTGGCCGTCGCTCACGGCGACGGGCTGGGCGTTGCTCACGTCGGCCGGGGCCTGGGTGACGACGCCGAGGGCGACGAGCAGCGCCGCCAGCAGCGGCGCCGCCGCCCGGCGCAGGATCTCGAGGGTTCTGGACATCACCGTTGCCTTCCGGACTGCTCGCTCCGCACGGTGCGGAGCACTCCCGGTGGCTTCATCGGCCGGCCCGGCATCGGGTTGAGGGACGGAGGGGCGAACGGGTCGCCCGACCCAGGGCCGGCCGTACCCTCCGGGACCATGCGCATGGGACCCCACATGGCCCTCGGCTCCGACCCCGCCGCCATCGCCGGCGCCCGGGTCCAGAAGGGCCTCGTCGGCCGGGTCTGGCGCTTCGCCCGGGCCTACCGCCTGATGCTGGCGGGCTTCCTGGCCACGATCGTGGTGGCCGCCCTCGTCAACCTGCTCCCACCGCTGCTGATCCGGCGGATCATCGACGACGCCGTCCCCAGCGGCGACACCGCCGCCGTGCGCTGGCTGGCCGCCGGTATGATCGCCGTGGCCCTGGCCGAGGCCGGCCTGTCCATGCTCGAGCGGCTGTGGTCGTCCCGCATCGGCGAGGGGCTCATCTACGACCTCCGGGTCGCCCTCTTCGACCATGTGCAGCGCATGCCGCTGGGGTTCTTCACCCGGACCCAGACCGGGGCCCTGGTCAGTCGCATGAACAACGACGTCATCGGCGCCCAGCGGGCGGTGACCGGCACCCTGGGCTCGGTCGTGTCCAACGTGGTGGTGGTGATGACCACCGTGGGCGCGATGCTCATCCTCGACTGGAGGTTGACCCTTCTGGCCCTGGTCGTGCTCCCGGTGTTCATCCTCCCCGCCAAGCGGGTGGGACGCCGGCTCCAGGACCTGACCCGGGAGCAGATGGACCTCAACGCCTCGATGAACACGACCATGACCGAACGCTTCGGCGTGGCCGGGGCGCTGCTGGTCAAGCTCTTCGGGCGCCAGGACCAGGAGGTGGCCGAGTTCGGGTCGCGGGCCGGTCGGGTCCGCGACATCGGGGTGCGCACGGCCCTCTACAGCCGCACCTTCTTCATCGCCCTCGGACTGGTCGGCGCCGTGGGCACGGCCCTCATCTACTGGGTCGGCGGCGAGCTGGTGGTGGCCGGCACCCTCAGCATCGGCACCCTCGTCGCCCTGGGCACCTACGTGACCCGCATCTACACACCCCTCACCAGCCTGACCAACGCCCGGGTCGACCTCATGACCGCCTTCGTGTCCTTCGACCGGGTCTTCGAGGTCCTCGACACCCCCAACCCCATCGAGGACCGCCCCGGCGCCGTCGACCTGGTCGACCCCCGGGGCCGCATCGACCTCGACGACGTGCACTTCACCTACCCCGCCGCCTCCGAGGCCACCGTGGCCTCGCTCGAGACCCCCGGGGCCCTGCCCGAGGCGGCCGAGGGGGCACCGGTGCTCATCGGCGTCAGCGCCGTGCTGGAGGCCGGGACCATGACGGCACTGGTCGGGCCGTCGGGCTCGGGCAAGTCGACCCTGTCCTCCCTCCTCCCCCGGCTCTACGACGTGACCGGCGGGGCGGTGCGCATCGACGGGACCGACGTGCGCGACCTCACCCAGCGGTCACTGCGCCAGGCCATCGGCGTGGTGACCCAGGACCCCCACCTCTTCCACGAGACCGTCCGCCAGAACCTGCTCTACGCCCGCCCCGACGCCACCGACGCCGACCTCGAGGCCGCCTGCCGGGCCGCCCGCATCCACGACGTCATCGCCGACCTCCCTCACGGCTACGACACCCTCGTCGGCGAGCGCGGGTACCGCCTCTCCGGCGGCGAGAAGCAGCGGCTCTCCATCGCCCGGATGCTGCTGAAGGACCCCTGCATCGTCATCCTCGACGAGGCCACCAGCCACCTCGACTCCGAGAACGAGGCCGCCGTGCAGGCCGCCCTCGACGAGGCCCTGCGGGGGCGGACCTCCCTCGTGATCGCCCACCGCCTGTCGACGATCACCGCCGCCGACCAGATCCTCGTGCTCGACGGGGGCCGCATAACCGAGCGGGGCAGCCACGTGCAGCTCCTCGCCGACGGCGGCCTCTACGCCGACCTCTACCGCACCCTCATCCGCGAGGAAGCGGGCGTCTGAGGACCGGCCGCGGCCGGCCGGGTCAGGACCGGCGGCGGGCGACGAGCTTGCGCAGCTCGTCGAGCCAGAGGATCGAGCTGGCGACGCCGATGGCGACCAGCCAGTCCCCCGCCACCAGATCAGCGGTGCCGAAGACGTCCTGGACCGGGTCCCAGTGCACGGCCAGCACCTGCAGGACCAGCACCCCACCGATGGCCAGCCAGAGCTTGCCGTTGGTGAGCAGGTCCCGGGTGAACACCGACCGGTGCTCGGCCCGGGCGTTGAAGACGTTGAACACCTGGAACAGGACGAAGGTGGTGAAGGCCAGGGTCAGGGCGTGCTCGTCGCTGCCCTGGGTCTGGCTCCAGGCCAGCACCCCCAGGGTGCCGACGGCCATGATCGCCCCGTAGATGGTCAGGGTCCGCAGCCGCTCCCCCGAGAGGATGCGGGCCTCGGGCCGGCGGGGCTGCCTCGTCATGGTGTCCCGGGCCGGCGGGTCGACGCCGAGGGCCATGGCCGGCGGGCCGTCCATGATCAGGTTGACCCACAGGATCTGCAGGGCGGTGAAGGGGACCGGGAGCCCGACGAGGGGCGCCCCGATCATCACCATGATCGCCCCGAGGTTCGTCGAGAGCTGGAAGCGGACGAACTTGACGATGTTGTCGTAGATCGTCCGGCCCCGCTCGACGGCGGCAACGATGGTGGCGAAGTTGTCGTCGGTGAGGACCATGGAGGCGGCCTCCTTGGTCACCTCCGTCCCGGTGATGCCCATGGCCACGCCGATGTCGGCCGTCTTCAGCGCCGGGGCGTCGTTGACCCCGTCGCCGGTCATGGCCACGACCTCGCCCCCGGCCTTGAGGACCCGGACCAGGCGGACCTTGTGCTCGGGCGACACCCGGGCCACGACCCCGATGTCGTCGATGCGACGGGCCAACTCGTCGTCGTCGAGACGGTCCAGGTCGGCGCCGGTGACCACCTCGCCCCGGATGCCCAGGTCGGTGGCGATGGCCCGGGCCGTGGCGGCGTGGTCGCCGGTGATCATCTTCACGTCGACCCCGGCCTCGTGGCACAGGGCGATGGCGTCGCGGGCCTCGGGGCGGGGCGGGTCGACGAGGCCGACCAGGGCCACCAGCTCGAGGTCGTGGACCAGGTCGAGGGGGTCACCCCCGCCGTCCAGCTCGCCGTCGGCCAGCGGACGGGACGCCAGGCCGATGACCCGCATGCCACCGGCGGCCAGGCGCTCCTGCTCGGCGGCGACGGCGGCCCGACCGGCGTCGTCGAGGCGGCAGGCGCCGACGAGCACGTCGGGGGCGCCCTTCACTTCCAGCAGGGCCTGGCCGTCGACCCGGTGCACGGTCGCCATGAACTTCCGGGCCGAGTCGAAGGGCACCTCGGCCAACCGCTCGGCCTCGGCCCGGACGACCTCGTGGTCGAGACCGTCCTTGCCGGCGGCGACGAGCAGGGCCGCCTCCATCGGGTCGCCGATCGGGCGACCGTCGACGACGTTGCTGTCGTTGCAGCGGACCAGCCCGGCCAGCACGGTCGCCACCTCGGGGCCGTCGGCGGCGAGGGACCCGTCGACGGCGTGGACGGTGCCCGACTCCTCGTAGCCCCGCCCGGAGAGCTCGAAGCAACCACCGGCCGGGAGCCACAGCTCCTGGACGGTCATCTCGTTGAGGGTCAGGGTGCCGGTCTTGTCCGAGCAGATCACCGACGTGGCGCCCAGGGTCTCGACCGAGGCCAGGCGCTTCACGATGGCGCCCCGCTTGGCCATCTGGGCGGTGCCGATGGCCAGGGTCACCGTGACCACGGCGGGCAGGCCCTCGGGGATGGCGGCCACGGCCAGGGCCACCGCCGACAGCAGGGTGTCGCTGATCGACTCGCCCCGCAGCAGGTTCAGGACGGCGAAGACCGTCACGGCGACAGCGGCGACCAGCGCCAGACGTTGGCCCAGCACGTGCAGCTGCTTCTGCAGTGGCGTGTCGCCCACCTCGGCGGCGTCGAGCAGGCCGGCGATACGGCCCACCTCGGTGTCCATGCCCGTGGCGGTCACCACCGCCTCGGCCCGGCCCCGGGTGACCGTGGTGTTCATGAAGAGCAGGTTGTG
>CAYTJS010000039.1:0-18752 GCA_964438115.1 uncultured Iamiaceae bacterium | reverse complement strand
ACCTCGCCCCGGCGGACCTCCCAGTCGTCGGGGGTGGTGGGGCGGGAGAGACCGAAGTGGAGGTGGGGGTCGGTGCCCGCGGCGTTGCCGGAGTCCCCCGTGGCGCCGAGCGGCTGGCCGGCGACGACCCGCACCCCGGGCTCGATCCCGGGGGCCACCGACGAGAGGTGGGAGCCGTAGTACCGCACCCCGTCGTCGCCCACCACGGCCACCGACCGGCCGCCGCGGGTGGCGGGGTCGTCCACGGCGGGATCCCACCGGTCGTCCCGGCTGACGAAGTCGATGACGCCGTCGGTCACGGCCACGAAGGTCGACCCCACCGGGCAGAAGATGTCGGTGGCCGGGTAGTCGTGGTGGCCGTCGCCGTAGGAGCAGGCGTCGACGGGTCGGACCGGAAAGACGTGCCGGGCGACGGGCACCGTCGTGGGGGCCGGGGGCGCCGTGGTCGACGGCGTCGCCGTCGTCGTGGGGGCGGTGGTGGTCGGCGCCGGCTCGGTGACCGCAGCACCGACGTCGCCGCCCGTGGCATCGTCGCCCCCGCAGCCGGCCAGCAGGCCGAGACCGAGGGCCCCCAGGGCCACCAGGGCCACCGCCCCGGCGGACCGGGTCACGGGGCGGGCACGCCCCGGACGGCGAGCTCGGAGATCGGGGTGAAGTCCCGGCCCCCGGGCGAGGTCGTCTCGAGGATGGTCACCCGCACCGTACGGGTCAGGGTCGGCGACACCTGGGTGACCTGCAGGTCGCGGGTGTCGGCGAAGGCCTGGTCGACCGAGACGCCGCCGTCGAAGGTCCAGCGCACGGCCCGGACCCGGCGGTTCTCGTAGAAGCGGTCGGTGCCGTCGACGGGGTCGACCTTGTCGTAGCCCGGGATCAGCCCCACCTCGGTGACGTAGACGGGCTGGGCCAGCTGCAGGGTGATGGTCTGGCCGACCCCGTCGCCGTCGACCCGCCAGGCCGTGCTGTTCACGCCATCGGCCAGGTTCGCCGCCGAGTAGCTGACCGGGTTGCCGCTCAGGTCCACGCCGTCGGCGGCGGTGGCCGAGGCCACCGGCGACACCAGCGCCACGGGCACGGCCGTGGCCGGGTCGGGCACGAACACTGTCGTAGGCGGCACGGTGGTCGTGGTCGTGGTCGTGGTGGTCGACTCGGTCGTGGTCGTCGGCTCGGTCGTGGTGGCCGCCTCGTCGTCGCCACCGTCCTCGCCGCCGGTGAGCAGCAGGACGGCCAGCACGCCGATCACCAGCACCAGGGCGACGACCACGGCGATCAGCCCCCGGCGACCGCCCCCGCCGGTGGCGCCGTCGCCGGTGGCGGAAACAGGGGCCACCGGGACCGGGCTCGGGGTCGGGGCGACCGGGTCCTCGTCGGTGGCGGCCAGGGGCACGACCGGCGCCCCGACCACCACGGTCTCGTTGGTGTCGGCCTCGGCCCCCGCCTCGAGGGCGACCGGCAGCGGCGTGACCGCCAGCCCCAGCCCCTGCTGCACCCCCTGCAGGGCCTGGCCGAAGGCGGCGGCGGTGGCCGGGCGGCCGGCGGGGTCCTTGGCCATGGCCCCGTCGAGGACGTCGGCCAGGGCGGCGGGCACACCGAGGACCCGCAGGTCCGGGGGCGGCTCGGTGAGCGCCCGGTTCATCACCACGAGGGTGTTCTCGTCGGTGGGGCGCACGAAGGCCGGCGCCCCGGCGAGGAGCTGGTGCAGGGTCGAGGCCAGCCCGTAGACGTCGCTGGCCGGCGTCGGCGGCCGCCCGCTCAGCACCTCGGGGGCGCTGTGGGCCGGGGTCCCGGTGACCATGCCGCTGGCGGTGAGGTGGGCCCCGCCCTCGAGGCGGGCGATGCCGAAGTCGGCCAGCACCGGCTCACCGAAGGACGACACCAGGATGTTCTCCGGCTTGAGGTCGCGGTGCAGGACCCCCGCCCGGTGGGCCGACTCGAGGGCGCCGGCCATCTTCACCCCGATCTCGAGCACCTCGGGGGCCGGTAGCGGTCCCCGCGCTTCGAGGCGGTCGGCCAGCGAACCCGACGGCTGGTAGCCCATGACCAGGTACGGGAGCCCCTCGGCCGTCTCGCCGGCCCCGTGCACCGTGATGATGTTGGGGTGCTCCGACAGGGCGCCGACCGCTTGCAGTTCCTGCTCGAAGCGGCGCCGGTGGCTCTCGTCGACCCCGGCCACGGTGACGACCTTCACCGCCACCTGGCGGGAGAACTCGGGCTGGCGGCCCATGAAGACCACCGCCATCCCACCCCGGCCGATCTCCTCCAGGTCCTCGACGCCGGGGACCTCCATCAGCTCGGGGCCAGCGCCCGCATCGCCTCCGCCTGGGGCAGCGCCCCGGGGAAGGGCAGGATGGCCAGCGCCGGCGTGTCGACCCCGTTCTCGACGTAGCGGGCCAGGTGCTCGCGGCAGGCCTCGGGGGGCCCGTGCACGATGAGCTGGTCCACCACCTCGTCCGGGATGGCCTCGAGGGCCGCCCCCCGGTCACCGGCCTTCCAGGCGTCCCACATGGGGGCGAGGACCTCGCCCCGGCCCAGCCACTCGTGGAAGGCGGCGTAGACGGGGACGTTCAGGTAGGCGGCGATGGCGAAGCGGCCGGCGGCCCGCATGGCGTCGGCGTCGTCGGAGACGGCCACGAAGATGCGGGCCACGACCTCCTTGTCGGCGCCGTGGGCCTTGACGATGGGGGCGACGGTGGCCACGTCGTCGGCCGAGAGCCAGTTGATGATCGCCCCGTCACCCTCGCGGCCGGCGAGGTTCAGCATCTGCTCGCGGAGGGCGGCGACGAGGATGGGCACCGGCCCGGTGGGGCGCACGCCCAGCTTGAAGCCGTTCACGCTGAAGGTGTCGTACTCCTGGCGGACCTTCTCGCCGCCGAGGGCGTCCCGCAGGAAGCGGACGACGTCGCGGGTGCGCTTGTAGGGCTCCTCGAACGGGATGTCGTTCCAGCGCTCGACGATCACGTTGGACGAGCTGCCCACCCCGAGGACGAAACGGCCCGGGGCGGCCTGGGCCACCGAGCCGACGGTCTGGGCCAGACAGCCCGGCCCGCGGGTGTACGCGGGGACGATGGCGGTCCCCAGACGCAGCTCGGGGGCCCACACCGAGGCCAGGGTGAGCGGCGTGAAGGCGTCGGCGCCGTCGGCCTCGCTCGACCAGGCGTCGGTGTAGCCCAGGTCGACCAGCTCCCGGAACAGCTCGCGCTGCTCGCCCAGCGGCACCCCCTCGAACGGCACCGTCATCCCGTAGCGCTGCATCGCTCCCCCTGACCCTCGGCTCGTTGCGTCGACCGTCAGGCATCCTTCCAGACGCGGACGATGGTGGACTGACTGGCGATGGCCAGGAGCTGGCCGGTCTCGGACCACAGCAGCACCGCGCCATGGCCGAACCCGTCGGCCACCGCCAGCACCCGGATGTCGAGCAGCACCCAGTCGGTGGGCTCGAGGCGAGCCACCCGGATCGTGTTGTCGAGGCTGTTGCCCCCCGCGGGCAGGCCCAGGGCCTGGCCGATGCCGAAGGGCACGAAGTCGCCGAGGACGGCCAGGGCCGCCGCCGACATGTCGAGCACCTCGGGCATGCGGGTCCACAGGGCGCAGTTGCCGTTGCTGGGCGTGCCGTCGAGGTCCTCGATGGCCCGGCCCACGGCCAGGCGCTGCTCCATGCGCGACGCCACCGACTCGTGCTCGAAGCGGTGGGTGCGGACCGGGCAGTCGTCGGGACCGGGGACGGCGGGCATGGTGGCCCACTGGCCCTCGGCCTCGAAGTCGCGGGAGCCGAGGGCGGCGTTGACGGTGAGGATCTCGGCGTCGTCGGTGCGACCGACGGCCCGGGCCTGGGTCAGGTTGCGGCCCTCGGCCCCGATGGTCACGTCGAAACGGACGACGCTGCCCGGCCGGGCGTAGGAGAGGTACTGGGCCGTGGCCCAGATCACGGGCCGACCCGTGACCTCCTCCAGGGCCACGATCGCCGCCCCCAGGCCGCAGCCGCCGAAGAGGAAGCCGCCGCCCGCGGTGATGCCGGGCACCACCGGCAGGCGGAACCCCGACGGCGTGCCGTCGGACTCGAGGCCGAGGAAGGTCCGTGCGTCCATGTCGGGCGGTGACGCTAACCCCGTCGCCGCCGGTGCGGACCGGGAGGCCGCCGGTCCCTACGATCGGGCGCCATGTCCGACACACCCTGGCTCGGTGACGCCTGCTCCCTCGTCGACGCCTTCCGCGCCGGCGAGCGCTCGCCCCTGGAGGAACTCGACGCCACACTGGCCGCCATCGAGGCCAGCGACCTGAACGCGTTCAGCTTCCTCGACCCCGAACCCGCCCGCGAGGCAGCCAAGGCGGCCGACGTGAGCAAGCCCTTCGGAGGTCTGCCCATCGGCATCAAGGAGCTGGAGCCGGTCAAGGGCTGGCCGCACACCGAGGCGTCGCTGGTCTTCAAGGACCGCATCGCCGACCACGAGGGCACGATGATGGCCCGGGTCCGAGAGAGCGGGGCGGTGCCCTTCGGCCTGTGCACGGCCAGTGAGTTCGGCGGGCTGAACGTGTCGGTGACCAAGCTCAACGGCGTCACCCACAACCCGTGGCGCCACGGCCGCACCGCCGGCGGCTCGTCGGGTGGCAGCTCCGCCGCAGTGGCCGGCGGCCTCGTCACCCTGGCCACCGGCGGCGACGGCGGCGGCTCCATCCGCATCCCCGCCGGCTACAACGGCCTGCTGGGGATGAAGGGCACCTACGGGCGCATCCCCCGGGGCCCGGGCGCCCCGATCATGCCCAACACGATCGTGCTGGGCTGCATGGCCCGCTCGGTGCGCGACGTGGCCCGGTACTACGACTGCTGTGCGGGCTATGACCCCCACGACCCCGAGTCGCTGCCCAAGGAGGAGGGCTGGGAGCGCGACCTCGGCACCCAGGACCTCGCGGGCAGGACGGTGATCGTCGCCCCCGGTCTGGGGTCGGTGCCCCTCGCCCCCGGCGTGGAGTCGTCCATCGAGGCCGCCGCCGCCGCCCTCATCGCCGACCACGGCATGAAGCGCATCGACGTCGACGTCGACATCCCCCGCCTCGGCGTGCCCTGGGCCATGGGCAACCTGGCCACCCTGCTCATGGACCTGGGCGACCGCTGGCCGAGCTGCGCGACCGAGCTGACCGAGGAGATGGCCTTCGCGTTCACCCTGGCCTGGAACGTGTTCGACCTGGAGCTGGCGGCCGAGGCCGAGAAGCGTCGGGTGGAGGCCAACGAGGCCATGGCGTCGCTGTTCGACCAGGCCGACTTCGTGATCTGCGCCACCAACCCCGACCCCGCCTTCCCGGCCGAGGCCAGCCTGCAGTCCGAGGGGTTGGGCGACCGGTTGATGCGGCGCATCGAGACGAACAAGGGCGCCAAGCTGGCGTGGCGGGGCATCGCCCGCGGCGTGCGGGTGGCCGGTGCCGCCCGCCCTCGCACGGCCAAGGACCTGATGATGTGGGCCTCGGAGCGCTTCTCCGACCTGCTCGACATGGGCGCCCTGACCATCCCCGCCAACATCTACGGCAACCCGTCGGTGTCCATCCCGGTGCAGCCGGTCGACGGGCTGCCCATCGGCATGCAGGTCATGGGCCGCCACTACCAGGACCGGCTGCTGCTCGACCTGGCCCTGTCGGTGGAGCGGGAGCGACCCTGGCCACTCACCGCGCCGGGGGCACCCTGCTGAGTGGCCGTTCCGGCCACGAGAGGTGATCTCACCGGCACGTTACGGGATGTGACCGACGACCAAGACCTCTGGCCGTTTGCCTGTCACACCCCCTGGGGAGACTGGTGCCATGACCCGGCAGCTCCAACTCCTCGACCCGCAGGGGGACGAGTGGCGCATGGATGACGAGACCCGCCGCGTCGGCCTGGCCGGCGTGGCCGCCGCCCGGGCGGCGCTGCGGTCCGTGCGCCCGCCCGCCCCCGAGCCCGTCGAGCCCGCCCACTCCGAAGCCGCCTGACCCCGGGTCCGGGTCGGGTGACGACGGCCCGACGGTGACCCCGTAGGCTCTCGGCCATGAGTTCGTCTCCACGCGACATCGTCATCTGCGAGGCCGTCCGCACGCCCATCGGGCGCCGCGGCGGTGGCCTCTCCACCATGCACTCGGCCGACCTGCTGGCCGTGGCCCTGGCCGAGCTGGTCGAGCGCGCCGGCATCGACCCCGCCGAGGTGGGTCAGCTCATCGGCGGCTGCGTGTCCCAGGTGGGCCAGCAGTCCTTCAACGTCAGCCGCACCGCCTGGCTGACCGCCGGCCTGCCCATCTCGGTGGCCGCCACGACCGTCGACAGCCAGTGCGGCTCGTCGCAGCAGGCCACCAACTTCGCCACCAGCCTGGTCGGCTCGGGCGTGGTCGACGTGGCCGTGGCCTGTGGCGTCGAGGTCATGAGCCGGGTGCCCATGGGCTCCAGCCTGGGCCAGGGCGTGGGCAAGGCCATCCCCAAGTCGTACTTCGAGAAGTACGAGTGGACGACCCAGTTCGAGGGCGCCGAGCGCATCGCCGCCAAGTGGGACATCGCCCGGGCCGACGCCGACGCCTTCGGCCTCGAGTCCCAGCGTCGGGCCGCCGAGGCGTGGGCCGAGGGCCGCTTCGACACCCAGCTGGTCGGCGTGGACGCCCCCGACCTGGGCGAGGACGGCAAGCCCACCGGCACCACCCACCGCGTCGAGCGGGACGAGGGCCTGCGCGAGACCACCCTCGAGGGCCTGGGCCAGCTGAAGGCCGTGGCCCGCGAGGACGGCGTGCACACCGCCGGCACCTCGTCGCAGATCTCCGACGGCGCCGCCGCCGTGCTCATCGCCACCCGCGAGAAGGCCGAGGCCCTGGGCCTCACCCCGCGGGCCCGGGTGGTGGACACCTGCCTGGTCGGCTCCGACCCGGTGCTGATGCTGACCGGCCCCATCGACGCCACCCACCACCTGCTCGAGCGCAACTCGATGCAGATGAGCGACATCGACCTGGTCGAGATCAACGAGGCCTTCGCCTCGGTGGTCCTGGCCTGGGAGAAGGAGCTGCAGCCCGACATGGCCACCGTCAACCCCAACGGCGGCGCCATCGCCCTGGGTCACCCCCTCGGCGGCACCGGGGCCATCCTCACCACCAAGGCCGTGCACGAGCTGGAGCGGGCCGACCTCAACACCGCCCTGGTCACCATGTGCTGCGGCGGCGGCCTGGCCACCGGCACCCTCCTCGAGCGCATCTGACGCTCCCTGGCGCTTCCCCCGCCTGATCTCCAGTTGGAGTAGATGAGGACCGGATTCCGGTCCTCATCTCCTCCATTACAACAGGAGGACGTGGATGCGTCGCGCCCTGGTCCTGGTCGCCGTGGTGGCGGCCGTCGTCGTGCTCGTCATCGGCTGGCAGCGCCGGTCCCGACCGCCCACGGGTGAGCCCGGGGTGGCCACCGTCGTCGAGGTGATCGACGGCGACACCGTCGTGGTCGACCTCGCCGGCCGGCAGGAGACGCTGCGATTGATCGGCGTGGACACCCCCGAGACCGTCGATCCCGACCAGCCACCGGAGTGCTGGGGCGCCGAGGCCAGCGCCCACACCCACAAGCTGCTGCCCCCGGGGACGGCGGTGCGCCTCACCCGCGACGTCGAGGCCAGGGACCGCTACGACCGACTGCTCGTCTACCTCCACCGGGCCGAGGACGGCACCTTCGTCAACCTCGAGCTGGTCGAGGGCGGCTGGGCCGACGACTACCCCTATCCCCCCAACACCGCCCACCAGCGGGACCTGGCCCTCGCCGTCAGTCGGGCCCGGGCCCAGGGCCTCGGCCTGTGGGGCGCCTGCGGCAACGCCGACACCGCGGCCGGGTGATCTGGCCCTGGGGCCAGTCCCTCCCCCGCCGGGACAGCGCGTTCAGGCCGGTCGAACGGTCGGTGTCCAGCGGCGGTTGGGGAGCACATCCCCGGTGGGAGCGGTGTCGCCTGGCCACCATGCGTAGAGGAACGCCATCCTCGCCGAGAAGCCACGCTTGCCGCCCAGGCAGCTGAAGGGCACCCGCACCGAGTAGCCGTAGCCGGCGGGCGTCCGACCGAGATCCCTGACGCCGCGGCGGACGATGCAGGTGACCTCGCTGGGATCGTTGAAGTCGGCTTCGCCGACAACGGCGACCTTGCCCGTCCGCGGTGTGGAGAGAACGACCAGATCGAAATCGGGTCCGGTGCCATTGGTGACGGCGTCCAGACGAAGCACCGCACCGGTCTCGCCGCCCCCACCGGCATTCCAGGTATCGGGCTGCGCTGCGAGGAAGAACCGGAGCTCGAACTGATTCGGACCGTTCCGGATCTGAGCCGCCGAGAGGTCGCCGCGCCGGTGGTACGGCGAGGCGTCGGCCGGACTGCCCACAGGATCGAGGAAGGTTGCGGGGGACGCCACACCGCCTGCCCTTCCAGGCAACGAGCGGCTGTCGGCGAGCGCCGCCACCCCGGAGCGAGCCCGCTCGACCGCCGCAAGGACGTCCTGTGGTACCTCGGCCCCGGACTCACCGCCGGCTGGACCGACCGACGCCGCCAGCACCGTGAGCGCCATGCCCGCGAGGAGCATCAACCTGATCTTCATCCGTCCGCCTCCGGATCTCGCCTGTGGCCACAGGCTTATGGACCAGGCGTGGACCGTCAATAGACAACGATGTCCTCTGGCCGCCGTTCCGCGCTGGACCGTCAGGCGTCGTTTGACCAGGTGACGTTGTCGCAGATGCGGCAGCGGGTGAGGCCCAACATGCCGGCCCGGCGCCAGGGGACCTCGCTCCAGAGGCGGAGGCTGCGCACCGGGCGGCCGCAGGCGGTGAGGCCGTCGTCGAGGTCGACGGCGTGGCAGGTCCCGGCCGGCACCGCGCGCGGTCCCGTACCGTCGAAGTCCTCCGATCCCAACACCCAACCCACCGGCGCTCCTCCCGCGGCCGCGCAACAGCGGTGTACAGGACTGTAACACGGGTAGCCGTCCTGGCCCTGCACAGAAGGCAATGTTGCAGATCACGCAAGTATTGCTACCGTCTCGTCGGTGAGTGAACCGACCGGCCTGCGGGAGCGGAAGAAGGCCCGGACCCGCCGGGCCCTGACCGCCGCCGCCATCAACCTCGCCCTCGAGCGGGGCAGCCCCGACCGGGTCACCGTCGAGGAGATCAGCCAGGCGGCCGACGTCTCGCCCCGCACGTTCTTCAACTACTTCTCCTCCAAGGAGGACGCCATCCTCGGTGTCGACCCCGAGGGGTGGGCCGGCCTGCGCCAGGAGCTGGAGCTGCGCCCGGCCGACGAGACCCCGATGGAGGCGCTGCGGGCCGCCCTGCTCGCCACCGCCGAGAGCTTCGACGAGGACGCCGAGCTGTGGGCCCGGCGCATGCAGCTCGTTCGCGAGCACCCGTCGCTGTCGGGCGGCTACATCGCCAGCTTCGGCGACTTCGAGCGGGGCCTGGTCGAGGCCATGGCCGCCCGCCTGGGCCTCGACCCCGACGAGGACCTCTACCCGACGGTGGTCGTGGCCACCGGCCTCACCGTCATGCGCGTCGTGGTCCGCCACTGGCAGGCCACCGGGGGCCGGACCAGCCTCATGGACCAGGTCGACGCCGCCCTCGACCAGCTGTCCCACGGGCTCGAAGGGCCCGAACAGCACGGCCTGGGAGGGCCGCAGCCGTCGTGACCGAAACCGCCGACCGTCCCCCCGCCCTGCCCGACCCCGACGCCCCGGCCTCGCCGGCGGCGGGCTCGCTCACCCACCGCCAGATCCTGGTCATCTTCTCGGGCCTGATGCTGGGCATGCTCCTGGCCGCCCTCGACCAGACCATCGTGGCCACCGCCCTGCCGACCATCGTCGGCGAGCTGGGCGGCCTCGAGCACCTCTCGTGGGTGGTCACCGCCTACCTGCTGGCCGCCACCGTCTCGACCCCGCTGTGGGGCAAGTTCGGCGACCTCTACGGCCGCAAGCGCATGTTCCAGCTGGCCATCGTCATCTTCCTGGTCGCCAGCGCCCTGGCCGGCCTGTCCCAGAGCATGGCCCAGCTCATCGCCTTCCGCTTCCTCCAGGGCATCGGCGGCGGCGCCCTCATCGTCCTGGCCCAGGCGATCATCGCCGACGTGGTCAGCCCCCGGCAGCGGGGCCGCTACCAGGGCTACTTCGGTGCCCTCTTCGGGGCGTCCAGCGTGGCCGGCCCCCTCCTCGGCGGGTTCTTCACCGACCACCTGTCGTGGCGGTGGGTCTTCTACATCAACCTCCCGCTGGGGATCCTCGCCCTGGTCGTGACCAGCGCCGTGCTGCCCGCATCGGTCACCCGCCGCCAGGCCCGCATCGACTGGGCGGGGGCGGCCCTGCTCACCGCCGCCATCTCGTGCCTGGTCCTGCTGACGACCTGGGGCGGCGGCGAGTTCGCCTGGTCCTCCCCCACCATCATCGGGCTGGGCCTGGCCTTCGTGCTGCTCGTCGGCGGGTTCGTCACCGTCGAGCAGCGGGCCGTCGAGCCCATCCTGCCCCTACGCCTCTTCCGGGGGCCGATCTTCACCGTGTCGAGCAGCGTGGCCTTCGTCATCGGCGTGGCCATGTTCGGCTGCATCAGCTTCCTGCCCCTGTTCCTGCAGGTCGCGGGTGGGGCGTCGGCCACCAACTCCGGACTCCTCCTCGTACCCCTGATGCTCGGCCTGCTCAGCGCCTCGATCGTCGCCGGCCAGATCATCACCCGGACCGGCCGCTACCGCTTCCTGCCCATCACCGGCACGGCGGTGGCCGCCGTCGGCCTGCTCCTGCTCTCGACCATGGACGCCGGCACCCCCCGCAGCACCTCGGGCCTCTACATGACGATCCTGGGGGTGGGCCTCGGGCTGTCGATGCAGGTCCTGGTCCTGGCCACCCAGAACTCGGTCCAGGTGGCCGACCTCGGCGTGGCCACGTCGACGGTCAACTTCTTCCGCTCGGTGGGTGGCTCGGTCGGCGTGGCCACCTTCGGCGCCCTGTTCAACGCCCGCCTGGCCGCCGAGATGGCGGGCTCGTCGGCCTCGGCGCTGGCCGGCGCCTCCATGCGCCCCGAGACGGTCGCCACCCTCCCGGCCGACCAGCGGGCCGACTTCGTCGTCTCGTTCTCCACGGCGCTGACCGACGTCTTCCTCATCGCCGTGCCGGTGATGCTGCTGGCCTTCGCCCTCACCTGGCTGCTGCGGGAGATCCCGCTGCGGGCCGTCTCGGGCAACGACCACGCCCGCCACCAGGCGACGGCCGACGAGGTCGATCCGGCCGTCGCCTGAGGCGGGTCAGGTCGCCGACGGCTCGCCGGATGACTCGGCCGCCTCCGCTGGGACCACCCCCGGCTCGTCGGGGCCCTGGTCGAGGCGGAAGGGCGGGTACTCGTCCCGCAGGAGCAGCACGTAGGCCGCCACCCGTAGCAGCCAGCGGTTGAGGCCGACCATCAGGTCGAACAGCCCCCGACCGAAGCTGCCCGTGAAGAGCAGCCACACGCCGGCCACCAGCACCAGGAGGCCGATGAGACCGGGGTAGCCGCCGTTGTCGTCCCAGCCCCCGCCGCCGGCGAGGATGCCGACGATCACCAGCTGGGGCAGGGCCAGCAGCCACGACTTCACCCACACCAGGCCGCGAGACAGGCGCTCGGGGTAGTCAATCTCGAGGGTGGCCGGGTAGTCGGGCTCGGCGCCCAGCGAGAAGGGCGGGTACCGGTCGGTGCCCAGCGCCGAGTACGAGTAGAAGCCGACCCGCCAACTCCAGCGCAGCACGCCGACGGTGAAGTCGAAGAGGGCCCGGGGGTAGCGGCCGGTGATGACGATGGCGAACCAGGCGATGACCGACACCACGGCGACGGCGAACCAGAGCACGGCCAGCACGATCACGTGGGGGATGACGAGCACCCACTTGACCAGCCACAGCCAGCGGTTGACCGGCTCGTCACGCCGCCCGGTCATCCGGACGGGGCCGACCCCGGCCGGCGGCGTGACCCCGGCGGCTCCGGCGGCGCCGGCCGCCCCGGCCGCACTGCCGTCGTGGCGGTTCAGGCCGACGGCGCCCACCACCAGCAGGACCGTGCCGACGAGGCCGAGGACGGCGGCGCCCACCAGCAGGCCGATGCCGAGCGGCAGCAGCCAGCCGATCTTGGCCCCCGCCGACGCCAGCACGCTGACCCCGGCCGTGCCGTCGGCGTTCATCACCACCGCCGTCCAGTTGCCCCCCTCGACGTCCCACTCGAGGGGCGTCCCGTCGCCGCCCACGGCCACCCAGAAGTCCTGTTCACCGGGCGGGCTCGCCTCCGACGCGCCGTCGGTGAAGTCGTAGGTGACCTCGAAAGGGTCCAGCCCCACGTCGTCGATGCGGCTCTGGGCCACCCCGTCGAGGTAGGCGGCGACCTCGGCGGTGGGGCCGATACCCACGAAGGCGGTGTCGTCACCGGGGGCCTCGACCTCGAGGCGCAACCGAGCCAGCTCACCGGCATCGAGGAACTCGATGTCGTTGGGCGCCCCGAGGTCGAGGGGGTCCGACACGATGACCGGCGCCGCCGTGTCGAGGCGCTCGAAGGACGTGGTGAAGTAGCCGTCGGCGTCGCGCTGGGTGCCGTGCACCCAGGTCAGGCCGGCACCGGCCAGACCCACGACGAGGGCGATCAGCACGAGCACGGCGCCGACCACCACCAGCAGGATCCGCCCGACCGGGGCGGGGCCGGGCGCCGCGGGCGGCGGTCCCGGGTCGACGGTGGGCGCGGGCAGGGAGTCGGTCATGGGGTGATCGTCCTCCCGGCGCACCGACCGGGCAATGGGGACAACCCCCGTACCGGGCCGAGGGCCAGCCCGAGGCCCCGCCCCCGGCCGGTAGCGTGACGGCGTGACCACGCTGGCCGAACGGCTCGGGCACGACCCCGACGCCCGCCTGCTGATCATCAACTGCGACGACCTGGGTTCGGCCCACGCCGCCAACGTGGGGATCTACGACGCCCTGCGCGAGGGGGTGGCCACCAGCGCCTCGCTGATGGTCCCCTGCCCGTGGGCCCGCGACGCGGCCAGCCGCTACCTGGGCGAGGACGTCGGCGTCCACCTCACCCTCAACGCCGAGTGGGACGTCTACCGCTGGGGACCCCTGACCCACGCCCCGTCGCTGCTCGACGGCGACGGGGGATTCCCCCGCACCATCGAGGACCTCTGGGACCACGCCGACCTCGACGAGGTGCGGCGGGAGTGCCGGGCCCAGGTCGAGCGGGCCATCCTCTGGGGCTTCGACGTCAGCCACCTCGACAGCCACATGGGCGCCCTGCAGCTCCGGCCCGAGTTCTTCGACGTCTACCTCGGCCTGGCCGTCGAGTTCGGACTGCCACTCCGTCTCTCGGGCGCCTCCACCCAGCAGTCCATCGGCTTCCCGTTCCGGGACCTGGCCGCCGAGGAGGGCGTGCTCTTCCCCGACCACTTCGTCTACGTCACCGGCGGCGTCGGGAGCCGGGCCACCTTCCAGCGGGCCCTCTTCGAGCTGCGCCCCGGGGTGACCGAGCTCTACGTCCACCCCGCCGTCGACGCCCCCGAACTGCGGGCCGCCTTCCCCGACTGGGCCAACCGGGTCGACGACCACGACCTGGTCACCACCGACACCGGGCTGCGGACCCTGCTCGACCGGGCCGGGGTCGTCCTCGTCGGCTACCGCGAGCTGCGCGACCTCCAGCGACGCTGAGCCCGAGGCCGGCCGCGGGTCAGCGGAGGCCGGCGAAGAGGTCGGTCTCGGGGAGTTCGGTCTCGACCCGGCTGCGGGCCAGCACGTAGTCGTCGTAGGGGTGCACCGTGCGGGCCACGTCGCGGGGCAGGCCGAACCAGAACGGCGACGCCGGGTCCACCTGCGTCTCGTGCGCCAGGAGGGCGTCGAGGCGCACGTCGTACCAGTCGCCGATCTCGACGCTGGTGGTGATGGCGTCGTCCTGACTCGGGCGCTTGAACCAGTCCTCGCCGAAGGGCGACTCGAGGCCCAGCTCCACGAACTTGTCGTGGGTGGCCTGGATCCGGGCCCGGGACCAGACGACGTAGTACAGCTTCTGCGGCGTCCACGGCTCGCCCGTGCCGGGGAAGGCGTCGGGGTCGCCGGCCAGGTCGAAGGCGGGTCCCGAGATGTCGTGCACCCGCAGGTGGTCGGGGTGCGGGTAGCCCCGCTGGTCGTCGCCGTAGGTGATGATCACCTGCGGGCGCTCCCGGCGGATGACCTCGACCAGCTTGCCCACGGCCTCGTCGAGGGGGGCGTTGGCGAAGTTGGCGGGATCGGCGTTGGCCTCCGAGTCGGGCATCCCCGAGTCGAGGTAGCCCATCAGCACGACCTCGTCGTAGCCGATGACCTCGGCCGCCCGGTCCAGCTCGGCCCGCCGCACGGCGGCCAGGTCGGCCCGGACCTCGGGGCGGTCCAGCGCCGGGTTGAGGATGTCGCCCGCCTCACCGCCCGTGCAGGTCACCAGCACCGTGCGCACGCCCTCGGCGTGGTAGCGGGCGACGGTCGGGGCCCCCTTCGACGCCTCGTCGTCGGGATGGGCGTGGACGGTCAGGAGGCAGAGATCGGCGGCCACCCGGGGAACGTACCGCTGGGGTAGCGTGACGACACCAGTTCAGGGGACCCGGGAGGGACGGGGTGGACGATCCGGAGCAGCTGCGTTGGGTGTGGCTGGTCGGCACGGTCGTCTTCTTGCTGGGCGAGATGTTCAGCCCGGGGAGCTTCTTCCTCCTGCCCTTCGCCATCGGCGCCGCCCTGGCCACCGTCCTCGCCTTCGCCGGGGTCGACCTGGTCTGGCAGCTCGTGGCCTTCGGCGGCGTGTCGATGGCCTTCCTCGCCGGCCTGCGCCCCCTCGCCCACCGCCTCGACCGCGCCGCCCCCACCCAGGGCATCGGGGCCAAACGCCTGATCGGCGAGATCGGCACCGTGCTCGACGCCCTCGACGGCCACGGCGACCACGGTCAGGTCCGGGTGCACCGCGAGGAGTGGCGGGCCGAGACCGTCGACGGCTCCCCCGTCGCCGTCGGCACCCGCGTCCGCATCGTCGAGGTCCGGGGCACCCGCGTGGTGGTCTGGCCCGTCGACGGCCCCGATCCGTCCCTGCCCGAGGCCGGCGCCTGAGCCGACCCTGACCCGACCCGCTACCGAGGAGCCCTCCCATGGCCGCCGCCGGCGCCATCGCCATCGTCATCCTGTTCGTGATCATCTACGCGGCCGCCGCCGTCAAGATCGTGCGGCCGTACCAGCGGGGCATCATCGAGCGCCTCGGCAAGTACAAGGAGACGGTCGACCCCGGCCTGCGGGTGATCATCCCCATCGTCGACAAGATCCGCACCGTCGACATGCGGGAGCAGGTGGTCGACGTCCCGCCCCAGGAGGTCATCACCTCCGACAACGTGATCGTGTCGGTGGACGCCGTCGTCTACTACGAGCCGAGCGATCCCCAGCGCCTCGTCTACAACGTGGCCAACTTCCTGCTCGCCGTCACCAAGCTGGCCCAGACCAACCTGCGCAACCTCATCGGTGACATGGACCTCGACAGCGCCCTGACCAGCCGCGAGACCATCAACACCGAACTGCGGGCCATCCTCGACGACGCCACCGACAAGTGGGGCGTGCGGGTGGCCCGGGTCGAGATCCAGCGCATCGACCCACCGCCGGACGTCATGTCGTCCATGCACGAGCAGATGAAGGCCGAGCGGACCCGGCGGGCCGTGGTCACCGAGGCCTCCGGCCAGCGCGAGGCCGCCATCACCCGGGCCGAGGGCGAGAAGCAAGCCGCCATCCTCTCCGCCGAGGGCGTGAAGCAGCGTCAGATCCTCGAGGCCCAGGGCCAGGCCGAGGCCACCAAGGCCATCGCCGACGCCGAGCGCTACCGCCAGGAGGTGGTGGCGGCCGGTCACGCCGAGGCCACCAGGGTGGTCTACGCCGCCATCCACGAGGGCAACCCGACCGACGACCTGCTGGCCGTGAAGTACCTCGAGGCCCTGCAGGGCATCGCCAACGGCCAGGCCACCAAGATCTACCTGCCCGCCGACATCGCCGGCGTGATGGGCTCGATCGCCGGCGTGGCCGAGCTGTTCAAGGACGCCGGCGGCGACAAGGCGGCCATGCCCCCCGCCGGGGGCTGAGGACCAGGGTCAGCGAGCGGGGACGGCGGGCTCGAGGGCCTGCTCGCCGGTCTCCTCGTCGATGGTGAAGCGCCAGCCGCAGCGGGCGGCCAGGAGCGGCCGGCCCTCGTCGGGGCCGCTGGCGATGAGCTCGTCGCCCACCTCCAGGCGTACGTACCGGCGGGGTTGGTAGCGGTAGCGGCCGTCGCGTTTGATGGCCAGGACCTGGTAGCCGGGCTCGATGTCGAGCTCGAGGTCGCTCAGCTTGGCGCCGTCGGCGTCGGAGCCGGCGGCCACCGGTACCCGCATCACCACCTCGTCGCTCTCGCCCAGGGCCAGCCCGAGGATGGGGTGGATGTCCTCGCCGTGCTCGATGAGCCACACCATCTGCTGGGCCTGGTCGCCGATGTCCTCGGCCGCCTGGGACAGGGCCAGCAGGCCCCGCAGGGGCGACGGGTCGATGTCGGCGGCGCCGGCCCGCAGCACCCACACCTCGAGGCGGTCCTTCATCTCGTCGAGGCGGTCCTCGAGATGGCGCACCTCGAGGGCCAGGCTCATGTCGCCCAGCACCAGGGCCGAGTAGGCCAGACCCACCGCTGCCTCCGAGATGTTCTTCATCTCGACCAGGGTGTCGACGGCCCGGTCCAGGTCGGTGAGCACGGCCCCGTCGGGCACCATCGCCGGCGCCCACGCCGAGGCCCCGGCCAGCTCCCGCAGCCGGGTGATGCCCGCCGGCGAGCCCTCGCAGAAGAGGACGTCGCCGGGCAGGACGACCTGGTCGCCGCGGATCTCGTCGATGATCCAGTCCCGGTTGCGGCGGATGGCCAGGACCCGGAAGCCCGTCGCCACCGGCAGCTCGAGGGCGGCGAGGGGCCGGTTGGCCATGTGCGAGCCGTCGCGCACGAGCACCCGGTGGGCCACCTCCTCGGCCTCGGAGAGGTCGGCCACCAGCTCGCGGGGGATGCCCAGGCGGTGGGTCACGATGCGGGCGATGCCGGCGGCGGCGTTGGCGATGCGCTCGATGGCGCTGATCACCTGCAGCACCGAGGCCATGGCGTCGGCCTCGCGGGGGTTGCGGACCGCCAGGATGCACACCGCCCGCATGTCGTGCACGAGGTCGTTCATCGCCTCCTCGAGCTCGTCCACCTCCTCGGCCATGTCGGGGTCGCCGAAGTAGACCGACGCGTAGGCCAGGTCGAGCATCAGCTCGGAGGCGTCCTTGGCCTCGGTCAGCATCGTCCGCAGATTGCGGGGCCGGCCATCGCTCATGACCGGACGCTCCTCGGTGGTTCGACGCACGGCAACGGGCCCATGGCGGTCGTAACGGTACTCATGTGACTCCCAGCAGGGTGACGGCGATGACGAAGGCGAGCGAGCCGGCCAGGTCCATGGCCGAGGTGACCATCGGGATCCCGACGTTGTCGGGGTCGATGCCCGCCCGGTACGAGGCGATGGCCCCGTAGTAGGCGACGAGGACCGAGCAGGTGGTGGCCATCAGGCCGCCGACGAGGGCGACCCCGACCATGACCAGGGGCCCGGGGCTGCGCAGGTCGGCGAGCAGCGAGATGACGTCGGCCACCACCGACGCCAGGGCGAAGACGGGGACGGCAAGCAGGTAGATGTCGGCGATGTCGCGGCGGGCGCCGCCGGCGGGAAGGCCGGCGGGCTCGATGGTGCCCAGGTGGAGGCGGCTGGTCAGGCGGTTGGAGAGCACCCCGCCCAGGGACCCGGCGGCGGCGAGGAAGGCCGGGACCAGGGCCAGGAGGGCCGGGTACGTGACCAGGTGATCGAGCTGGCCCTCCAGCGTGAGGCCCGCCACCAGGCTGAGGGACCCGGCCAGGATGACCACCGCCAGCGACTCCCGCACGATGCGCCGCAGGTCGCGCAACGAGGTGCGCAGACCGGCGACGAGGCCGCCCACGGCGGCCAGCACCGCCACCACCGTCACCACCGCCACCACCGCCGGCTCGTCGACGAGGCGGGTGGCGAGATACAGCGACGGCAGGGTGATGAGGTCGCCGGTGGCGGTCACCAGGGGCGCCATCACGTTGTCGGGGTCCCACCGGTAGCGGGTCGAGGCGGCGGCCAAGCCGACGGTGAAGACGGCGAGCACCAGCGACGACACCACGGCGGCCACGAACGAGATGAGGATGAGCTGGGGGATGCCGATGGTCCCCTCCAGCCCGAAGGCGACCGCCAGCACCTTGGTCAGCACGGCCAGCACGACGGCGGTGGTCGCCGTCAGCACCGCGGAGCCCAGGAGGTTCTGGCCCAGCACGGAGTCGGGGCGGAGCCGGGCCGAGAAGGTGCCGGTGTGGATGGACGTGCCCAGGCGGCTGCCCATCGCCCCGAAGATCGTGCCCCGTAGGCCGATGGCGGCCGGGACGAGCACGAGCAGGCCGGGGAGGTCCTCGAGGGTCTCGGTGATCGACCCGAGGGTCAGGCCGGCCACCAGGCTGGCCAGGAGCCCGAGGCTGAGCGCGCCGAGGCCCTGGACGACGCCGGCCGGGTCGGGACCCAGCAGCGCGCTGCCGCGCGCCCGGAGCTGTTCGCGTGCGGTGGCCATGGTGGCAGCGGCCCGGAGAGCCGGGACCAGTGTGGTTGACGGGCCCGGCGCCCGGTGTGACCGTGCGCCCGGACGACCCCGCCCTACCCTCTCGGGCGTGCGTCGGGCCCGGGGACTCCTGCTGGTCGTCGGCCTCGGCG